>CAKPGD010000019.1 GCA_934154515.1 uncultured Clostridia bacterium | reverse complement strand
TGTGCATTTGCTCTTATTAAATATTTTGTTCTAACATTTTGGTCTGTTATGTTTTCTGGATTTAAGCTAACTCCTAAAAACTCGTCCATTCTATCTACAACTTTTTTGTAATATTCAAGATATTCATCTAATGTAGAAAATCCATTTTTAAAAAATTTTGTCATTTTATCTTTATCGGCAAAAGGTACTACAATTTGGATTACTTCATTTTCTATAAGAGCATATTCATTTTTTTCTTGTTCCCATTTTTCCATAAATTTTTCTTCATTATCTTTGTAATGATAATAATTTAGTTCTTTTACTGTTTCATCATACTCTAATTCAATTTTATATGTTTTAGTTAAATCTGTATTTTCTTTACTTAATACAGTAGATGTTATTAATGGAACTGAAGCATAATCTACTCCATCTCTAGTGTTTTGAAGTGTTATCCATTCTCCACTTTTACTTATTTTTTGTGAAATTTCTTTGTTAGCATCATTTGTTATATATTGAACATTTATATCATTATCTGAATCTAGCACTCTCGCTTTTACACTTGTTCCTTCTGGAAGATATATTCCTAAATTTTGTCTATCTCCATAATTACATCTTCTAACTCCTATCATATCTAAATTCCAAATTGAAGGAATTGTATAAATAGTTCTTTCTACGTTGATTTTAGAATTTTCATCTTCTGTTACAATAATTGGAACCTCTAGTGTTGTTATATTGTTATGGCTATCTTGAACCTTATATGTTATTTTATATTCTCCAGCAACATTGATATCTACTGCCCCTGTATGAGTTATTTTTTCTGTTAAATCTCCATCTTCAAAATCTTTTGCAAAAACTCTAAATCTTGCATCATTAGCATCAAAATTTTCTAACATTCCTTTTTTTATAGTTATTTTTGTTGCACCATATATTATTGGAGCATTTTTGGTACTCCAATAACTATTTTCATTTTTCTTTTCTTCATTACTTGCAAATACTATGTTTCCTAGAATTACACTCATTGTGTTTAATAACATTACTACAATTATTGTTACTACTAATTTCCTCTTCATATATACTTTTCCTTTACTTTATATTTTTTATATTCACTTCTTCATAAGAGTATAAGTAAATTTTTTATGTTTACTTTTACACTATCTAGTATACTACATTTTTATTGATTTGTCTATTATTTTTAGGAAGCTGAAACTTTAATATAAATATCTAAAATTAAACTTTAAACAATAAAAAGGTAGATTTTTTCTACCCTTTCAATTTTAATAATTTTCTGCTTTAATTTCAAAATAAGATTGTGGATGTTTACAAACTGGACAAACTTTAGGAGCCTCTGTTCCAACAACAATGTGTCCGCAGTTTCTACATTTCCAAATCATAATGCTTCCTTTTTTAAATACTTCTCCATCTTCTAAATTAGCTAAAAGTTTTTTATATCTTTCTTCATGTTCTTTTTCTATTGCTCCAATACCTCTAAAAGTAGCTGCAATTTCAGTGAATCCTTCTTCTTCAGCTTCTTTAGCAAATTTTTCATACATATCTGTCCACTCATAATTTTCACCAGCAGCAGCATCTGCTAAATTTGCCTTAGTATCTCCAATACCATTTAAATATTTAAAATGAATTTTAGCATGTTCTTTTTCGTTTTCTGCTGTTTCTAAAAATATAGCAGCAATTTGTTCATATCCTTCCTTTTTTGCAACACTTGCAAAATAAGTATATTTGTTTCTAGCTTCAGATTCTCCAGAAAATGCAGCTTTTAAATTAGCTTCTGTTTTTGAACCTTTTAAATCCATAATAATCCCTCCTTAAATAATTTATGTTCTTATAGTTATATAAAATTATAAGAAGAAAGTCAAGAAATTTTCAAAAAAATTATTTAACAATTTCTATTTAAACGTGTATAATAAAAATAGGAAATGGAGAAACCACAAACTTGGTTTGCTTATATTAAATGTTTGGCACATCTAACTCTGGTAAGTTTACAGATATGTCTGTTTTTTTTGGGTTATTTTAGTCTGCTAATAATTACTACTAATGCAATAATTAAGGCAAACGTTATGATAGTCATTCCAAGTAGTACATAAAATAATATGTATACAATACTTAGTAATTGTGTTTCTATACCTTTTCTATTTTATGCACTCTTTAATTCTAATCTTAGCTTATCTGCTATCATTGCTATAAATTCACTATTTGTAGGCTTTCCTTTAGCAGCTGAAACTGTGTATCCAAAGATATTCTCTACTACATCTTGTTGTCCTCTTCCCCAAGCAACTTCTATTGCGTGGCGAATTGCACGTTCTACACGTGATGGTGTAGTATCATATTTTCCTGCTATTTCTGGATATAATTGTTTTGTTATTTGATTAATTACATCTATATCATTTACTACCATCATTATTGCTTCTCTTAAATATTGGTAACCTTTTATATGTGCTGGAACACCTACTTCATGAATTACGTTAGTAACTAATGCTTCTAAATTTTCTTCGTCTTTTTTTCCTGCTGGAGTAAGTTCTATATATTGTGGCTTTAATTCCTTAGAAGCAAAATTTCCTCTAACTGCTCCTGGTTGATAAAATTTAAGTTCTCTCATTCTTTTTATTAAAAGATCAATGTCAAATGGTTTTACTACATAATATTCTGCTCCCAAACTTATTGCTTTTTGCGTTATTTTATCTTGGCCTACTGCTGATAGCATTATACACATTGGCTTTTTCTCCATTTTAGAAGAATAAATAGTTTCTAAAACTCCTAATCCATCTAAATGTGGCATAATAACATCTAATAATGCTATATCTGGTTTTTTATCCATTATTAATGAACATGCCTCTTCTCCGTCTTTTGCTACTCCCAGTATTTCTATGTCCTCTTCTTTACCTAAGTACCCTTCTAATGTTTTTACAAAATCCATATTATCATCTGCAATAATTACTTTAATTTTGTCACTCATTTTTCTTCCTCCTTCGTTTCCAAATATTGTAAATTTCTTACAAGTGTGATTATAATATTAATAAAATTTTTTTGCAATACTTTTCTGGAAATTTTTTCAAATTTTTACCATTTTTTACCATATATATTTTATTTTTATTGATATACTGCATTTTTTAGAGTTAAAATGTTTTTTATTTTAATATTTTCTCATTTATGTATTCTTTTTGTATTTTTATTTTGTTTTCGACATTATTTTACATTTTATACTTTTTTGTATTATCTTTTATTTAGTATTTTAATATGTATATTTTTTATTTAATATTTTTATTAATACAAAATAACATATAGAAACTAAAAAAAGAAATGCTATCTTTGCGTAACATTTCTTACTTACTTATTTACCTATTTTCTTATATTATTTGATTATATTATTTTCTTACGTTTTTTTCTTCTATTATTTTATAATTTTCTATTGTAAAATTTAATTTTAATTCTTTTTGTTCCTTTATTATCTTTTCATTTTCTTCCTTTGTTACTTCTAATTTACAGTTAATTTTTTCTCCGTAATCAGAGTTTATTATTTTTATATTATTATTTTTACAATAATAACAAAGTTTTTCATAATCATTATAATTTACATCTAAACTTATTTCATATCCTCTTTGTTCCAAAGCTAATGTTGCTGCCTCTATTGCTTTTATTGTGCTTTCTGAATAAGCCTTTACTAGTCCTCCCGTTCCTAATAGGATTCCTCCAAAATATCTTGTAACAACTATTAATACATTTATAAGTTCATTTTTGTTTATTATATTAAGCATTGGTGCTCCTGCTGTTCCACTTGGTTCTCCATCATCAGATGCTCTATTTACTATTCCATTAGAAGTCATTATACTATATGCATAACAATGATGTCTTGCATCATGATATTTTTTCTTTATTTTTTTTAATTCTTCTTCCGCTTCTTTTGTACTTTGCACATATATTAAATCAGCTATGAATTTTGACTTTTTTTCTACAACTTCTTCTCGTACATTTTCTTTTATAGTTTTTAACATTTATTTTCCTCTCATTTTTTATTATCTTTATTAGAATTATATATTAATAATTGTATGGTGTCAATTGCTTTACCAGTCAACATATATGCTACTTTCCTCTTTTACTTTTATTCCTGCTTTTGGAGTTTGATTTGTTACTAATGTATTTTCTTTATCCATTCCTTCTTGTTCATTATTTATACTAATTTTTAAGTTACTATCTTTTAGCATCTTAGTTGCTTCTGAAAGTGTTTTACCTTCTATGTTTGGTATTTCTACTTCAGTTAATGTTGTTTCTTCTGTTTTTCCATCTTTAACAACTTCTAAGTATGGTAGCACTTCTCCAAATATTTGAGCCCCTATCGGTGCTGCAACACCACCTCCTTGGTGTCCCCCCTCACCTGTTGGATTATATAGAGTTATTAATACTGCTACTGTTGGGTTCGAAATTGGTGCTACACCTATAAATGATGTTACATATTTTCCTGTATTAACACCATCTTCTGATGTTCCTGTTTTTCCTCCTATCCTATAACCTTTCACTTGTGAATTTCTTCCTGTTCCGTCTGCAACAACACTTTCCATCATACTAAGTACATTTTGAGCTGTTTCTTCCGATATTACTCTGTCTTTTTTTACAACTTCTATCTCCGTTCTTTCTTTTGTTTGACTATCTATTTTTGCCTTTACTACTCTTGGTTTTACATATGTTCCACCATTAGCAATAGTTGATACCATTGTTACCATTTGAAGTGGAGTTACTTCGAAACGTTGACCAAATGCAATTGTTCCTAATTCTACTGGTCCTACTTTTTCTTCTTTTAAGAATATACTTCCCGCTTCTCCTGGTAAGTCTACTCCTGTTTTTCTTAAAAATCCAAATTTTTCTAAATATTGATAATACGTATGAACTCCCAATTTTTGACCTAGTCCTATAAATACTGGGTTACATGAATTCATAAGTGCCTGTCTTAAACTTTCACTACCATGTGGTCTATAATATCTCCAACATTTCATTCTTACTCCTGCAACTTCTATTCCTCCTGTGCAACAAAATTCACCTGCTTTATCAACTTGCGCTATTTTTTCTTCTAATGATGCTGAAGCTGTTACAAGTTTAAATGTAGACCCCGGCTCATATGTATCTGATATTGCTTTATTTCTCCACATTGCTTGTAAGTTTTTTGTTTTTTCGCTTTGTTCCATACTTTCCCATGCACTCTTTAGTTCTTCTGTATTTGGTTTATATGGCTCATTTAAGTTATAGTTAGGATATCCTGCCATAGCCAAAATATCACCATTTTGAGGATTCATTATTATAATATTCCCTCCGTCTGTACATTTATTGTCTATGCATGCCTCTTCTAAATATTTTTCTGCTATTCCTTGAATTGTAGCATCTATTGTAAGTATTAAATCTGTTCCGTCTATTGCTTCTATATAGTCTTCTGAAGAATTACCAATTTCTCCTCCTTTAGCATCTGTTATTTTTGTAATTTTTCCTTTTACACCCTTTAAGCTTTCATCATAAATTGCTTCTATTCCGTCAAGCCCTTGATTATCACTTCCACAAAATCCAATTATTTGTGAAGCTAAATTATTATAAGGATAGTACCTTTTTGTGTCTTCATCTATGTTTATTCCAGATGTTATATTATTTTGTTGCATCCATACTCTTAATTCATCTGCTTTTTCTTTATCTATTTTCTTTATTATTGTTTCTATTGAACTCCTTTTTGTGACTTTTTTTAGCATTGTTTCATAGTCTAAACCAAATATTTCTGAAAGTGCTTTTGCAACCTTTTCTTTATTTTCTTTTGAAATATTTACAGGTGTTACTGTTACAGTTTCTACAGTTGAACTTACAGCTAGCACTTTTTCACCAGTTGCATCATAAATAGTCCCCCTTTTAGGATTTATTTTTCTATCGGAAAGCTGTTGTACATATGCCATTGTTTTTAGTTCTTCACCCCTTATTATCTGAAAATATGCAAGCCTTCCAGATAAAGCAAACAATAATAAAATACTTATTATTAACTCAAATCTTATCCTTTTTTTCCTAGTTATTTCTCCTATTGGTTCAGATTTCTTGCTTTGCTTTTTATTTATTTTATTAAAATTTATTTGCCTTTTATTTTTAAACTTGTTATATTCTTTATTGTTATCCTGTTTAAATATCTTCTTTTTTAGCTTGTTCTTTATCTTTTGCCTATCTGTATTTTTTCTATTTTCTTTCAATATTCTAACCTCATTCTTAATATATTCTATATAAAGATTATGAAATTTTAAATAAAAAAAGAACAAACTAAAAAGGAAAATCTGCATTATAACAAATTTTCCCTTTATTTTTGTCCAGTTATACTTTCTGTTAATCCTTTTAAGATTTTTTGCCAAATATTTAAATTTTCTTGAATTACAACTTCTTCTGTTGCTGCTTCTATATAGTCTTTTTTAGGAAGGCTTACATATATTTTTTGGCTATTATCTAGCTTTTGCATTCCCAATTTTTCTTTTGCCATTTGTTCTACATTGTTTAAATTTAAACTGCTTTCTATATTTACTTTTAATTGTTCATTTTCTTTTTGTATACTACTTACTTTTCCTTTTAAATCTTCTTTTTCGTTAAATCTTTCTGTTATTAGTGAGTTTCTATAGCTTATACCAAATAATATTAAAAATCCAACTGCCATATATAACATAAGCTTTAATCTTGGATGCATTTTTACTTTTGTTTTATTTTTTTTATGTTCATTTTGTTTTTGTTCTATTTTACCTTTTGTTAGCGTAGAACTTCTTTTACTTTTCTTTTCATAAGTTCTTTCATATGGGTATTCTGGTTGTATTTTTCTTGGGTTTGTATCATATTGATATCCATAATTTCTTTGATATGCCATAAATTCTCACCTCTTTTCTTTAGATTATTTATTATTTCTTTTCAAAAATTCTTAACTTAGCACTTTTTGATCTACTATTTCTTTCTAATTCTTCTTTTGTTGCTACTATTGGTTTTTTATTTATAATTTTTCCTTCCGACTTACATCCACATACACAATATGGCAAATCACTAGGACATATACATATTCCTTCTTCTTCTTGCATTGCCTTTTTAACTGCTCTATCTTCTAATGAATGGAAAGTTATAACACATAATCTTCCATTAGGTTTTAGAATACTTATTGCTTGTTTTACTGTGTCAAATAAGGGTTCTATTTCATTATTTACTTCTATTCTAATAGCTTGAAATGTTCTTTTTGCTGGGTGTCCATCTTTTTGTTTTGATATTGGTATTGAATTTCTAATAATTTCAACTAATTCAGAAGTTGTTTCTATTTCTTTTATAGTTCTTTGTTTTACTATATTATTTGCAATATTTCTTGCAAATTTTTCTTCTCCATATTCATCTAAAATTTTTATAAGATTTTCTTTTGAATAGGTATTTACAACTTCTTTTGCAGTTAAACTTTGAGTCTTATCCATCCTCATATCTAGTTCTGCATCTCCCATATAGCTAAATCCTCTATTTCTTTCATCTAGCTGATATGAAGAAACTCCTAAGTCTAGTAAAATTCCATCTACTTTTTCTATTCCTATTTCTTCTAAAAGTTCTTTCATGTCATCATGATTTCCATAAATATATTTTACATTTGAATAGTTTTTCAAACGTTCACTTGCAACAATAAGTGCTTCTTCATCTCTATCAATTCCTACTAATAATCCTTTAGAAGATAATCTTTTTACTATTTCACTACTATGTCCTGCTCCTCCTAGAGTCCCATCTACATATATTCCATCTGGCTTTATATTTAGACCTTCTATACACTCATTTAGCATTACTGGCTCATGTTTAAATTCCAATATTTATCCCCACTTTAAGCTTAAAATTTCTAAATAGCATAATCAGTTGGTATTGTTCAATACCAACTGTTATGCTTTCATCTTTTGTTGCTATTTTCATTTTTCTTTTGTTTAACTTTTTCTTTTGTTTAACTTTTTTATTAATTTTATCTTTTGTATAAAATTTTCTTTTGTGTTGATTTTTTAATCATTTTTCTTTTGTTCTTTTAACTTTTTCTTTAGTATGTTTTTTATTTTCTTTTGTTTTTTGTAGATATATATTTTTTACTTTTGTAAACTGTTAAGCTTTTGTGAATTAAATAACTTTTGTGTGTTTTTAACTCTTTAGTTTTGCCTTACTTTAGGCTTTTTCTTTTGTATTTTTAATTTCATCTTTTGTACTTACATATTTTATCTTTTGTATCTTATTTATCTTTAGTAATTTATTTTTTAGGAATCACTTCCTGAAAAATCAAAATTATATACCTAACATTGTCATATTTTCAGCAATTTCATCTGCAGAAATTTCATCATCACATTTTTCCCATATAGCTTTGTCCCAAATTTCAAGTCTAGTTCCTACACCTATAATTACTGTTTCTTTATCTAAGTTTGCAGCCTCTCTTAAATTATTAGGTATTAAGAATCTTCCTTGTTTATCTATTTCACATTCTGTTGCTCCTGATAAGAAAAATCTTACAAAGTTTCTTGCATTTTTGTCTGAAAGTGGAAGTGCTTTTAATTTAGATTCGAAATTCAACCATTCATTTTGTGAAAACGCAAATAAACATCCATCTAACCCTTTTGTTACGATGAACTTTTCTCCCATGTCTATTCTTAATTTTGCTGGCATTATTAATCTTCCCTTAACATCTAGAGAATGTTCGTATTCACCTATTAGCAATTGAATTTCACCTCCTCCACATTCGTACCACTTTGTACCACTTTGCTCCACTTCTGTTTAAATTTTAATATACTTTATATAAAAATGCAATACTTTTTTAAATTTTTCTTAAAAATTTTTTTGATTTTTTTTAATCTAATATTAAATTTTTATTACACTCATAAAATCTATTGAATTCTTACTTAATTATATGATATAATTAAAGTATTAAAATAGGAGAAAAAAATTATGAATCAAATTCTTGTAACTCAGAAATTGTATGTAACACCCGAATTACGCAGAAAAAAGAAAATGTATAAAATTCAGTTCTTTTTATCTGTGCTTTTAGTGTGTTTATTATTTTCTTACTATATTTACGCTGAATATGACAGAAGTAAGAGTGAAGAAGTTTCTAAAGAAATTCTTAGTGTGTTAGATTCTTCCGGACTTCAAAATGAAGAAAAAGATAATACTATTAAGGCTTTCGACAATATGATAGTTGTTGCTTTAGATGATAATGAAGATGATGATAATCAAATAATTCAACCTACTGTAGAAGAAACTACAAGTAATAGTACTTCTACTAACACACCTTCTATAAATTATACATCGAATTCTGGAGTTACATATAATGTAGATGCTAGATTAAACATACCAAGACTAGGAATAAATTACCCTGTTTTATCTGAGTGTTCTGAAGAACTTTTAAAAATTTCTCTTAATAAATATTGGGGACCAAAACCAAATGAAGTTGGAAATTACTGTATTGTAGGTCATAATTATAAAAGTGGAAAAATGTTTGGAAAATTAAGTTCTATTACAAATGGAGATGTTATTGAACTTACAGATTATTCTCAAGCTTCTGGTAGAACCATAAAATATGAAGTATATGATACTTACGTAGTAAAGCCAGATGACACTCGTTGTACTTCTCAAATTACTGGCGGAAAAAAAGAAATAACTTTAATTACTTGTAAAACTTATGGTCAAGAAAGATTAATTGTTAAAGCAAGAGAAATTAAATAACTTTATGGAAATACTATAATAAGCAAATATAAAAACGATATGTTAGTATTATAAATTACATATCGTTTTTTATTTTTGCTATTGTTTTTTTAATTTTATAAGCTTTATTTATTTTTTATTTTATAAAATTCATTTGCTATATTAGCAAAATCTTGCATAGAAAGAGCCTCTCCCCTTATTTTTTCATCAAGTCCAACATTATCTAATACTTGTTTACAAGTTTCTTTATCCATTAAATTACTATTTGTAAGACCATTCATTAGAGTTTTTCTTCTTTGCATAAAAGAAGCCTTTATTATATCAAAAAATAATTTTTCATTTTCAAGTTTTACAGTTGGCTCTTTTCTTAGTTTTAAATTTATGACTTCAGATTCTACTTCTGGTTCAGGAATAAAGCTTGTATTAGGCACTATTAATTTTTCTGTTGGTATACAATAATAATTAACTGCATATGTAATTGCTCCAGATAATTTATCACCTGGATTTGCTGTTAATCTTTTAGCTACTTCTTTTTGTATCATAACTGTTATACTTTCAATTTCTAATCTATCTTCCAATAATTTCATTATGATTGGCGTTGTTATATAATAAGGAAGATTTGCTACTATTTTTACTTTTGAAATACTATTTTCTTTTTTGTTTTTATCAATTATCTCTTTTAAATCTACTTTTAAGACGTCATCATTTATTAATTCAAAGTTTTCATATAAAGAAAATCTATCATTTAAGATTTTTATCATCCTTTTATCTAGCTCTATTGCTATTACTTTTTTAGCTTTTTCTAAAAGTTTTACTGTTAAAGTTCCAAGTCCTGGACCTATTTCTATAACTAAATCATTTTCTTCTATTTGTGCGGAATCAACAATTCCATCTATTACACTGTCATCTATTAAAAAATTTTGTCCTAAACTTTTATTAGCTGTAATATTATATTTTTTTAATATATACATTGTCTCTTTATATGCACCCATGTTTTTACTCCTTCAATTTTTTTCTTTCTAAATTATAATATAATAATTCGTATTTGTCTATTGATTTTTCCACATTGTTATTATAAAATGTTGATAAGTATATAAAAATTTGCCTTTAAGAAAGGATATAATAGATGGAGAAAAAAAATAATAATCGTCCTAAAAAGATTAATAGAAATACTGCTTCTAAAAATCAAAAAAGTAGTAATATAAATAAAAAAAATAGTTCAAACAATTCTAAATTAAGTGCTTCAGAAAAATATAAAAAGAATAAAGAGTTACAGTTAAAACCAATTCCTGCAAAAAAGTTGCTTTGGATTGTATATGCTGTTTTATCAATATTTTTATTACTAATTCTTAGGTTAGCTTATTTTCAATTTATAAAAAGTGGTGAATTAAAAGAGGCCGCTAGTAGGCAACAAACTACTAATAGAATAATAAGTCCTAGTAGAGGTGCAATTTACGATTCTACTGGAAAAGTTTTAGCTCAAAGTGCTGCAGTAGACACCATAAGCATTAACCCTTCTAAAATAAAAAATGAAAAAAAGGAACTTGTTGCTAAAGGCTTATCTGAAATTTTTGAACTAGATTATAATGAAGTTTTAGAAAAAGTTAATAGCACTCGTGCTTCTGAAACTATTATAAAAAAAGTCGAACAAGATAAAGTTGATAAGCTTGAAGCTTGGATGAAAACGAATGAAATTAAAGTAGGTATAAATATTGATGAGGATTACAAAAGATATTACCCATATAACAACTTAGCTGCACATTTAATTGGTTTTTGTAATACAGATAACAATGGTCAAGAAGGTATAGAGTTAAAATGGGATAGCCTTCTTAGTGGAACACCTGGAAAAATAGTAACAATAAAAAGTGCAACATCTAGTTTAATTCCAGACAAAGATGAAACTTATGTAGCTGCTAAAAATGGTAGTAACATAACTCTTACAATTGATGCTAACATTCAAAGTATTGTTGAAAAATATTTAAAACAAGCTTGTATTGAAAATAAATGTGGTAGCGGTGGAACTGCAATAGCAATGAATCCTTCTACTGGAGACATTATTGCAATGGCAACATATCCTGACTTCGACTTAAATAACCCTCGTACTCCTAACGAAAGTTTAGCTGAAAATTGGGACAAGTTATCAGACTCAGAGCAATTAAATTCATTATTTAAAATGTGGAATAACAAATGTGTTTCAAGTACATATGAACCTGGTTCAACTTTTAAAATTATAACTGCAGCAGTAGGTCTTGAAGAAAATGTAGTTGAAACTGATACTAAAAATGACTTTACTTGTGTAGGACATGAAGTAATTGATGGCGTTACAATTAATTGCTGGAGATCAGCAACTACTCATGGTTCACAAACTTTAAGACAAGCTTTAATGAATTCTTGTAACCCTGCCTTAATGCAGTTAGGTAGAAGAATTGGTGCTAGTACTCTTTACAAATATTACAATGCATTTGGTTTATTTAATACAACTGGTATAGCAACTTCTGGCGAAGCTAATAGCGTATTCTGGGATGCAGACGACGTAGGTAGCATAGAACTTGCAACAATGTCATTTGGCCAAAGATTTAGAATAACTCCTATTCAATTAGTTACTGCTATATCTTCAGTTGCAAATAACGGTATTTTAATGCAACCACGTATTGTTAAGCAAATAGAAAATACTGACACTGGAGCAATTACTACAATAGATCCAGTTGAAGTAAGACAAGTACTTTCTAAAGAAACTTGTGATAAAATGCTTGACATGCTAACTTCTGTTGTTAGTGATGGTGGTGGATACTTAGGTGCAGTAAAAGGATATTCAATAGCTGGTAAAACAGGAACTTCAGAACCAGACAAAGAAAATAATGATGCTATGTATGTAGCTTCTTTCGTCGGAATAGCTCCTAGTGAGAATCCTGAAATTGTTCTTTTAGTCGCATTATATGCCCCTCAAGGTTCTAATGGACACTTTGGTGGTTCAATTACAGCTCCAGTAGTATCTCAAATGTTATCTGAAATATTACCTTACATGGGTGTACCTGCAGAAGGTTCAACAGTTACAACTACAAACAATTCAAATATTACGCTGGCCGATGTTAGAAATAAAACCGTTTCTGAAGCTAAAAAAATACTAGAAAATGCTGGTCTTTCAGTTATAGTTTCTGGAGATGACAGTGAAATAGTTACTGACCAAGTTCCAAAGCCAGGTGTATCACTTTTACAAGGTTCTACTGTTAATATCTATTCTGCTGAAAATGATGCCAGAACTTCAGTTACAGTTCCAGACTTAAAAGGAATGTCTTTAGCACAAGCTAAGAATTCTTTAAAATCAAAACACTTAAATATAAATATAACTGGTTCAGGTACTGTAGTTTCTCAAGACCCTATGGCTGGCACCACAGTAGAAGAAGGAACTATTATAAATGTTACATTACAGCAAAAAATTACAGAAGCTCACTAATATATATTAAAAAAAGTTGAAAGTTTTTTATTAAACTTTCAACTTTTATTCATATTATTCATATTTTATTTTGTGTTATTAATTGACTTTTAATCAAAATAATGCTATTATATATTAGTAATTTATATGGCCCCTTGGTCAAGCGGTTAAGACGCAGCCCTCTCAAGGCTGAATCATGGGTTCGATTCCCGTAGGGGTCACCAAAACGTTCCAAAAACCAAAATGTATTTCTTTGTAGGAGGCTTTGCAGTAAGCCTACCACTGAAATTGGACAAAATTAAAACTCACTGATTTTGCAAGTGAGTTTTTTCATTTACTTGATTATTAAGTTTCTCAAAGCTAAAAACATTTCTATATCTTACATTTACTGACTTGTTTGTTATGCTACTGAAAGCTAAAAACATTTCAACTTTTTTCATTTATTAGTATTATTTTCTTGTCTGTCCCTCTTCTAATCTAATTCTTATTACTTAATATATGTATGTATTTATTCTATTAGATTTTACTTGTCCGCTTCTTATTGTTATTCTTATTTTAATTGTTGTTTATTTCCTCTTCAAGAGTTTTTTATTTATTCATTGGAAAAGGTTTCGCTCAAAACTGAAAAACTTGTTTAAAGCCTTTCTTAATCTAAACTAATTATTGTTACTTTTTAGTATTTATTTCTTTGATTTTCTCTTTTAATCTATTAGATACATCTTCTAGCAAACGAGATATATCTATTACCATTATTTTTATATATTCTTTGTCATCATCATTATAGTATTTAATTTGTTTTATTAGTTGAGTTATTTCCCTTACTTGCTTTCATATTTTATCAAATGCCTTATATATATTAACTCTTGTTTCATCTTCTTTGATTATTCTTACCATTTTTCTAACCTCGACTTTCTTATATTTTCAAAAATTCAGTTATTCTTTATCTTCCAGTTATCTTATTTCAACTGAAAATTGTGTTTAAGGCTTGTTTATTGTTTTAGTGGGAAAGGTTACGGCTGAAACTAGAAAAATGACTGTTGCTCCTTATGGACTGATATTGTATTATTGATAGATTTATACTGATATTAGTTAATTTAAGGCACAAGAAAAACCAGCTAACTTAATAACTGGTTTATATTGATTTATATGTTTTATTATTTTTATGTATTATCTACATCTAATGTTATTGAAAAGTTATCATAATAATCATGATAATCTGGCATACTTGTGCCATAACTAATTACAGAATGTAAACCCTTGTATGATACTTCTGAATTTTCTAAAACTTTATCATATACTTCCATTATCTTTTTATATTCTTCTCCGTCTTTATTTTCGAAAATTGTTCTTGCCTCTGTTTCGTTATATTTCATAAGAGCACATACTATATAGAGTAAAGTGTTTTTTTGTAAAGCAAAAAACTCAGACTCAGTTATCTTATCAAAAGCATTATATTTTACATTGATTCTTCTAATTTTATCTTCTGAATGATTAGCATCTAGAGTAAAAGTAAACCTTCCTCTATAATAATCTATGTAATCATCAAAAGAAAAAATAATTTTTCCATTCTCAAATTTTTTCGCTGTATGAAGAACTTCAAATATATAATGTCCTCCTATAAAAGAACCATACCTTGACAAAAAAACTCCTTCATCAACATTAAAAGCCTTTTTTTCTGTATTTATAAAATCATAGTATTCTTTATCTTCTTTTGTATGTTGTGTATTTTCTATTGAACTATTAGAACTTAAATTTTCTTTTGAAATATTCTTTTGATTAGCTGATGAACTAAAAGCAATCATAACAGCAATAAAAAGAATAAATAATAAAAAAACAATTAATTCTATTTTTACTATTTTCTTAACGCTAGAATTACCTTTCTTTGTTGAACTAGAAATATCAACTTTATTTCCACAGTTATTGCAAAACTGCATATCTTTTTCTATTTCCTTTCCGCATTTACTACAAAACATAACAACATCTCCTTTATTATTTTATATATTCATATTATATCATTCTAAAACACTAAGATTTATCTTCTCTCTAGTTATTTCGAAATTTAAGATTGATGTGTCTCTTAATATTTCCATTGTAACCGTAGTTCCTTCTTGACCTTTTAGTTTATTTGCAATATTATCCTTATCATCTGCAGTATATTCAATTTCATCAACTTTTAAAATTAGGTCTCCTGATTTTATTCCTGCTTTTTCTGCTGGACTATCTTTTATAACTGATATAATTTCTACTTTATTATAAGTAGTATTTTCTAGCATATATATACCTATTCCTACATAATTATCTTCATAATTAGCTGGTGTTTTTTCTAAATTTTCTTTACTTATAATTTCTGTACTATTATATACTTCATCTGCAAACGGTTTGCCCCAATCTGATGGTCTAATTGGGGAATAGTAATATCCCATCTTATTAAAATCATTAATATCTTTTACCCATACATAAATACTTTCTATTTCAGTAGCTTCTGAAGAATATTCACTTGTTATATAAGTATAATGAACTAAAAATCTACCATAGTTATCTTTGGCTCCAATACGAATTTTTGTCCATTTAGCATTCGGATAGGCTTTGTATGGTCTTTCTGTTATATATATCCAACCTATTCCAGCTACTCTTTGAGTAGCTTCGTTCATTTGGTCTATACTTGTATATGTTTCTAATTTTACATCATCTAAAGTTAAAATATTACTTGCTGATTGCTTTTCTTCTTCTGTTTCTATTGAACTATTAGCATTTAAATTTTCTTTTGAAATATCTTTTTGCTTAACTGATGAACTCAAAGCAACAATAACAGAGATAACAATTACTGATAAAAAAACAATTAATTCTATCTTTACTATTTTATTAACCTTAGAATTACTTTTCTTTGTTGAACTAGAGAGGTTAACTTTATTTTCACGGTGTTCTGTTGAACTAGGAAAGCTAACTTTATTTCCACAGTGAATGCAAAACTGCATATCTTGTTCTATTTCTTTTCCACATTTACTACAAAACATTACAACATCTCCTTTATTATTTCATATATTTACATTATATCACATTTATTATACTACATCTACTTTATACAATCAAGTATTATTTATATTTCTTAAAGTATTGTTTTCTTATATTAAATTATCATTTTGGGTAAAATCTCCATAGGTGATAAATATGAAAGAAAACAAAGAAAATACCTTAAAGGTTATAGGTCAAAATATCAAGCGAATTCGTATGCTGAAAAATCTCACACAAGAACAACTAGCAGAAAAGCTAGATAAAAGTATAAATTTCATTAGCATAATTGAGAGGGGCGAAAGTGGTATCAGCATTCCTACTATTATTGATATATGCAATGCACTTCAAATCAACTCTGATGAACTATTTAATGGCTTAATAGATAAGCAAGTTGTTACAGATGATAAGTTTATTACTAATTCTTTAAATATGTTCAACAGAGAAGATAAGAAAATTGTTAAGGGTCTTATGGAATATATCATTAACTCTAAAAAATAATGCTATTGTTCTATATTGTCTAAATTGAAATTAGATAGCTTTATTCCTATTGATATTCCACGATAGAACATTTGCTTATTTAAGTCATCATTTAAGTCGTATGCAAGACTGCATAATTCATCTAAACTATCAATGTTTTGATTTTCTAGGTGGTTTATGAAGTCTTGTTTTGCTTTCTTTAAAATTTCAAGATTTTTCTTGTAGCTATTGGTAGTTTTTTCTTCTAGCACTGTTTCGTATAATTTTAAGATAATATCATTATCAGTCATAACTTACTCCTTTCCATATTTTATTATGTAGACTACACTCTAATAACTTAATTGGTCAAGAAAAAGAAATACCCTCCTAAAATCTAAAAATTTTTTTAATCTCTGTAAGTATTGAGAAATCAACAAAAAGTTGGTTTCTTTTTTATTTTTTCTTTAATTTTATTCCAAAATTTGAAGAAGTTTTGACTCAAAAAATCGTTATAGATAATGCCACACCAAAAAAGTTTTTAGACCTGAGATTAACTAAAAATAATCAAATTTGAAAAATCTAGCTGGTTCTGAAAACAGATTACGGATTAATAGTCGACACTAAAATAATCAAATTTGAAAAATTAAAAAAATTTCAAAAATCTAGCTGGTTCTGAAAACAGATTACGGATTAATAGTCGACACTAAAATAATCAAATTTGAAAAATTAAAAAAATTTCAAAAATCTAGCTAGTTCTGAAAACAAAATACGGATTAGTAGTTGCAACTAAAAATAATCAAATTTAAGAAATTTAAAAAATTTCAAAAATCTGGCTGGTTCTGAAAATGAAATACGGATTAATAGTTGCAACTAAAATAATTCATTTCACTACTTGATTATTAAGTTGCTCAAAACAAAAAAGAAAGGAGATGTTTGTTATGGAAAACAAACAAATTTATCGCTCTGTATTAAATCCAGAGTTAAGATTGGAGGACTGCAAAAAGGTAGCTTATTTCGAGTTTTCAGGTCATATTGAGTCAACTGCAAGCACTTATGTAAGACCGTTCAAAACCAAAGCAGAACTAAAAGAAGAGTTGAAATACTTGAAGAAACAACCCTATGCAGTGATGACAGAAGGGAGGAAAATACAACAAAAGATTATCTTACTTCAAAAGGCATTATTAACTAGAAGACAAGTTCATCAAGAGAGAGTAAGAAAAGCAACAACAAGAGAAGAAAACCACGAAACAATTAAGCGTTCACAAAGGAAGTTGATACATTACATTTTTAACAACTTTGATGTTCCTTTTGTTCTATGTGCTACATTTACTTATGCAAGAAAAGAGTTTTGCTACGAAAATGTATGTAAAAATTTCACTAAACTACGAAAGAAACTACAATACAGATTTCCAAAAATGGCATTCATTGCTGTATATGAACCATGTGAAGATGCTAGTTGGCATATACATACTTTACTTCGTGGATGCAAAGGAGCTAACAAAGAATTACTTGAAACCTTATGGGGAAAAGGCAATGTTCATCTAGAAACATTTAACGTTAACGCTGCTCCGTATTTCTGCAAGAATATAAGACTTGAAATGTATCCAGCAGGTGCAAGATTATATAGTAAGAGTCGCAATGTATTACCACCTATTAAGCACACAACAAGTGTAGCTAACTTCAAAAAGAAAATTGCTGGTTTGCCTTGTACATATCAAAGTGGCAAGAAATTAGTTGTTGAGGTAAATGGCGAGGAAAAAGTTCTAAACAACTTCCTTTATCAAACCTTTATGAAAAGATAGGTGCAGTATGGGACAAGCAGAAAAATTAAAAAAATAAGAACAAAAACGCTTGAACTGTGGAATCTACTAATTGACTACATAGTTCAAGTAAAAGTTCTAAAAAAGAAGGGAACTTGTTGTTATGAGCGAAGTTAATTTATTAGAGGGGCTTGAAAGCCTTGAAATCAGTGAGGAACAAGCAGATACATTAGCTTTTGCTATATCAAGCAAAGCTATAAAAGAGTACATTGAAGAAAATGAAGAAGAATATGAAGAGTGGCTAGAAGAAGAGTACGAACAGAAGTTAGCAGAAGTATATTTCACAGAACTTATCTTTGGAAAAGCAGCTTAAAAAGGAGAGTGTAAAAAATGATAGATGTGGCATTTTATGGTAGATATTCAAGTGCTAAACAAAATGAAACGTCAACAGAGGCACAACTAATAGAGTGTAAAGCATTTGCAGAAAGAAATGGTTATAGAATTGTTAGAGAGTATGTAGATAAGGGAATTAGTGGTAGGTCTGATGACAGACCACAATTCCAACAAATGATAGCTGATAGTGCTAATAAGACATTTAAGTTTGTTCTTGTTTATGCCTTAGATAGATTTAGTAGGAGTAAGACAGACAGCGTTACATATAAGGCTATATTAGCAACGAACGGAGTCAGAGTAATTTCAGCAAAAGAAAATATCACAGATGACCCTGCACGGAGCATTATTAGAAAGCGTTTTTGAAGGTGTTGGGGAATATTTTTCTAGAGAATTAAGTGTAAAAATATCTAGAAATCGGACGCCTTAATGCAGAAAGAGGACAATTCAACGGTGGAAAACCACCACTTGGCTATACGTTAGAAACACAAGACTTTGGTAACTACAAGAAAAAGATATTGGTAGTAGATGAAAGTACAGCACCTATTGTTAAAAAGATATTTGAAATGAGAGCAAATGATGTACCAGTTAAAGACATTATAGATTTTCTTAACAAAAATGGGTATAAAAACAGCAGAAACAAAGAATTCAACAAAGGATCACTTCAAAATTTATTCAAAAATAAGAAATACATAGGAACTAACACATATCGGAGAACAAGAATACCCTAATGCAGTTCCAGCCATTATAGATATAGATTTGTTTAATAAGGTACAAACTGTTATAGAAAAATACAAACACTCTCCGGGAATTAAAAAAGCAAGTGAACCCTATTTATTAAGTGGTAAGATATTTTGTGGTTATTGCAAAAGTCCAATGATAGGCAAGTCTGGAACGGCAAAGTCTTCAACAACTTATAAATATTACCGTTGTAACCACTTACATAATGCAGAGTGCAAGAAGAAATCAATAGGAAAAGAATACATTGAAAATCTTGTTGTTAGAAAATGTAAAGCACTTTTAACAGACAAATCAATTGATAAAATTGCTAGAAAGATATATGAAACTTGTCAGAAAGAAAACAATTCTAATATAGTGATAAAAAACCTAGAAAAGAGAAAGAAACAAATAAATAACAATATAGAGAACCTAATGAGAGCATTAGAAAATCGGACAGCATTTTGAAATGATTAGCAACAGAATTACACAAAATGAAGATGAACTTAAAGAAATACAAAATCAATATCTTATAGAAATGTCAAAAATCTGTCAACTTTCTGAAAAAGAAATCAAATTTTTCTTGACAAAATTAAAGAACAGTGATACTGTAAGTAACAGTTATAGAAAAGTGCTAATTGACACATTTGTTAATGCAGTATATGTCTATGACAATGAAATAATTTTAATCTATAATGTAGGAAACAAGTCAATCACAATAAACATTGACCTGCTATCAGATATAGAAAAGGAATTAGTAACCGAACGTTTAGGGTTTCTTAAACGGTTCGGTTCACCAACCTTATAAAGTATTAGAGTATCAAGCATTTTATAGTTTTACTTGATACTCTATTTTTATCTTTTCCCACTTTTTTCCCACTCTAGTTCTTTTATACCTTTAATTTTATTAATTCTTCTACGCTAAAATAATCATCAGTTTTGCACAATTCTTTTTTAAACTGTTGATATCTTTTTTCTTCAATAATATTAATACTATTTTCAATTTTAGCTACATTATTTTCTACATCTTTTGCTAATTTCATAATATACCTCCATTGACAATTTTTTAAAATGAGTGTATATTATATTTGTATATAGTCGCTTACAATATACACTTTTGAGATAGTTTCGATTGCCGTCGAGCTATCTCTTTTTTATGTTCTTATTATATATCTGTATTCGACAAAAAGCAACAAAAATCGTTCGTCAAATGTCGACAAAAAGCGTTCACTTGTAGCGACATATAGATTTTTTTGAATAAACATTATACAATTAAGAGATACTATTTTTTAAAGGAGTATTTTATGATTGTATTTAGAATTAAAGAATGTAGAGAGAAAAAGAATATATCTGCTTATAAATTAGCTAAAGATATTAATGTATCTCGTTCTTATTTATCTGAGCTAGAAAATAATAAAAAATTTAATGTGTCATTAAAAGTATTATTTGATATTGCTAATTATTTAAATATTAATATAAAAGATTTATTTTACACTACTTTTGACATTGAATATTTGAAAAAAGAAATGAATAAAAAAATTAACAAATATGGATTAAATTCTAAAGAAGTGCTAGAAATTAGTCAACTTATAAATTTACTTATTAATATTAAGATGAAAGAAGAACTAGACAACTAGTTCTTTCATTTTTTCATTTATGTACTCATCTAATTTTTGACTTTCTTTTACAATCTCTTCATAGTCTATATTTTCTTCAAGCATTATTTCTAATTTTCTTTTGTGATAGTTTATTATTATATCTAACATATTAATCACCTCTAAATATATTATAACATTATGTTAATGTTAAAGTCTGTCTTTTTATGCTGTCGTATTTTCTTATTTTTTGTTGAAAAATAGCTTAAAAATGGCTCTCGGCAATGGATTTTAAGCCTTTTTTATTTTTGATTAGAGTAATTATATTCCTTGATTTTACTATATTTTAATGAAAAAATT
>CAKPGD010000018.1 GCA_934154515.1 uncultured Clostridia bacterium | reverse complement strand
TGATATTCAAATTTTAATTCAAAGTAATAAAGAAGATTTATCAAAACATATTTCTAAAATTAATTCACAAAAAAATATTGAAAAAGAAAATATAAAAAAAATTTCTGAAAATTATATTGAATATATAAAAGAATTAAATCTAAATAAAAAATCCTCAAATAAAAAATTTTATATTATTATTAAAAATTTAAAAAATAAAGATATAGAAAAAAATGAAGAAATGATAATAGAAGAATTAAATGATAATTATTATAAAATTAAAGAATGTTTGGCAAGATGTGGCAATATAGTAAAAGATATTCCAGAGAAAAGAAAAATAATAGAGTTGTTATATTCATTTGTAAATAGGAGAATATATAGCAAAGAAAACTAAATTATGTAAATTACGAAATATGATAGAATCATTCTTACACAAAAATCATAAAAACAAGTAATCCGATATGTTTTAAGAATTCTAAAAATGGAAAAACAGAAGAAAAAATAGAAATAATATTAAGAAAATAACAAGATTAAGAAAAAAAGAGATTAATAAGAAAAAATAATAATTTGACAAAATGACAACAGAAGGTTTTAAAATATTAAAAATAGAAGTGAAAAAATTTAGAAAATAAATTTGATAAAAAATATAAAATGTTAAAAGGAAAAGATAAAATATTTTAAGAAAATTAATAATGAATAAAATAGAAAAGCAATTAAAAAATTATCATTAAAGATAAATTAAATAAAAAATATAAAATTAAAATATATAATTTAATATAAAAATAATTAAAATAAAATTAAAATAAAATTAAATTAGAATAAAAAATAAATTAAAAAATTTTAAATTAAAATAAATTAAAATAAAATTAAAATTAAATTTTATATTAAATTTATAAAATATTTAATAATAAAAAAATTAAAACAAAATAAAAAAATAATTAATAAAATAAAATTAATAAATAATAATTAATTATAAAGAGGTGATAAAAATAATAAAAAATGAAATAAATAAAATATTAAAAGAAAAAATATTAAAAAATAAAAAAATAGAAAAAAATGAAAATAAAATAGAAGGAATATTTTCAGAAAAAGATTACATTAGTCCGAGTTATATAGATATAACAAATCCGAAATATATAGAAATAGATAATTTATATTATTCTACATTAATTATATCAAACTATTATCATGAACAAACAGAATTATTATTAAAAACGATAATAGATTCAAATATAAATATGAATATATCAATATTTTATGAAAAACAAGATCCATATAAAGTAGTAAAAGATTTAACATATCATATAGGAAATGTAGGAGTAGATATAAAAAGTAAAAATGAAAATAGAGAAGATATTGAAATTGCAGCATTCACTTATAATGATGCAAAATATATAAGAAAAGAAATTCAAGTAAATAATGAAGATTTATATTTTTTATACATATACATAACAATATTTGCAGAAGAAAAGAAAGAATTAGAATATTTATTAAATAAAGTAGAAGGAATAATACAAAGCAAAGGAATGCAAGTAAGAAGAGGTTATTTTAGAGAAGAACAAACTTTTAAAGCATGTCTTCCTTTTATGCAAAACGATAAAGATATAAAAAGTGTTGCTAAAAGAAATGTATTAACATCTGGACTAGTATGTACATATCCATTTATATCATCCTCATTGTTTGATGAAAATGGAATATTTATAGGAACAAATATTTATAATAATTCTCTAATTTTTATAGATAGATATAATACGAATAAATATAAAAATGCAAATATGTGTATTTTTGGAACAAGTGGAGCAGGTAAATCATTCTATGTAAAATTATTAGCATTAAGATTTAGATTATTAGGAATAGAGCAATATATAATAGATCCAGATAGAGAATATACAAATTTATGTAGTAATTTAAATGGAACATTATTAAAAATAGGACCCGCATCTAATACCTACATTAACATTTTCGATATAAGAGAGGAAAGTTTAGAAGAAGGTGAAGGGGGTTATTTAGCAACAAAGATATCTAAATTAATTGGATTTTTTAATCTTATTTTCGGAGAATTAAATGAAGAAGAAAAGGCAATATTAGAGGATAAAATAATAGAAGTTTATAAAATAAAAGGAATAACTTTTGATGATAATAGTTTATATAAAAATGAAAAAGAAAAAGTAACTATAAAACCAATATTCAAAAGTACAAAAGATATGCCAATATTAGAAGATTTTTATAATTTACTAGATAAAGATGAAAAAACAAAAATATTTAAAACTAAATTAATTCCATTTGTAAAAGGATCACTTAAATTTTTTAATAATTATACAAATGTAGAATTAAATAATAAATTAATAGTAGCAGATGTATATGAATTAGGAGAAGAAAATTTAAAATATGGAATGTATTTATTTACAGAATTATTTTGGGATAAAATAAAAAAAGATAGAACAGTAAAAAAAGCAATATACCTAGATGAAATATGGAGATTAATAGGAGTAACATCAAACAAAGAAGTAGCAAGTTTTATTTATAAAATATTTAAAACAATAAGAAAATATGGAGGAAGTGGAGTAGCAATTACACAAGACGTTTCAGATTTATTTAGTTTAGAAAATGGTACATATGGTAAGAGTATTTTAAATAATTCAGAAATAAAAACATTTTTCTCTCTAGAAGAAGAAAATATAAAATTATTAGCAGAATTTACAAATTTATCTGAAAAAGAAAAAATAGAAATTAAATCATTGAAAAGAGGAGAATGTTTAATGTTTGTCGGACGGAGATCATATATTAACAAAAATAGAATCTTCAAAAGAAGAAAAAGAAATCATAGAAAAATAATAAATAAAAAATTAAATAAAATATTATATAACGTTACTAAAAGATAATAAAAATAATTTATAAAAAATAACAAATAAAAATAATAAATTAAATAATTATAAAAAGGAGGAATAAAAAATGAAAAACATAGTAACAGCATTAAATAATTCAATATTAAACGAAAGATTAAAAAATATAGATGAATTTAATATTTTAGCTAAAGACATTCAATATCAAGATGGAATTTTTGAAATAATAGAAAGCCAAAAAGAAATTAATTATTTAATATTAAGCGAATTTTTACTAGGACAATATGAAATAAAAAAATTAATAGAAAAAATAAAAGAAAAAAATAATTACATAAAAATAATTTTAATATTAGAAAATAAAAAAGAAGAGTTAGAGAATTATTTATATGCAAAAGGAATTTATAAAATATATTATAACAATAAAGTTGAAATAGGAGAAATAATAAATTTAATAAAAAATGATTTTACAGATAATGAAAAAATAATTCAAGAATTAGAAAATTTAAAAAGTATATTAATTAGAAATAATATTCAAATAAATATTGAAGATAATTTAGTTAATATAAAAAAATTAGAAGAAAAAAATTTAAATAATGTTAATAATAAAAATAAAATAAAAAATAAATTTAATCAAAAAATTTCAGAAACAAAAGAAAATGAAGAAAAACAAAATAGTTTTGATAATCAAAAAATTATTAGTATATTAGGAACAAGTGGAGTAGGAAAAAGTATAGTATCAATTAATATAGCTAATATATTAAAAAGAGAAAATAATAAAATTTTAATTCTAGACTTTGATATTTTAAATAACAGTCTTCACACTATTCTTGGTGTAAATAAATATCCTAAAAAAATAGAAAATAAAATTAATATAACAGAAGAAAATATTAATATAAATGGAGATAAATTAGATAGTAGTTTAAACAATAATTTAAATAAAATATATATTAAAGAATTAATAATTAATGTAGATAAAAATATAGATTTAATATCTGGAATTAATTTATTATTCGATAGTAAATACGAAATAGAAAGTGGAAAAATAAAAAATATACTAGAAGATTTAAAAGAAGATTATGATTATATAATAATAGATACATCTTCAGAATGTTTTTTCGAATATACAAAAAATATAATTAATAATAGTGATTTTAATATTTTCTTAATAGAATCAAATTTATTAGAAATAAAAAAAGCGAAAAGATTATTAGAAATATATAATAAAGAATGGAATATAGAAAAAAATAAAATAAATATATTAATTAATAAATATAATAAATATTCTATAAAAGATAAAAATATAAAAAACATATTTGATGAATATAAAATATTAGGAAAAATTAATTTTGATAATAAATATAATTATTTAATTAATAAAAATTGCAATATTAATAAAATAATAAAAAATAAAATAGAAAAAGATTATAAAAAAACTTTTAATATAGGAGGAAAAAAATAATGGAACTAACAAAAAATATTAATAAAGATTTAGAAAGTGAAAAATTAGAAAATAATATAAATTTAGAAAAAAAGCAAAATAATTTTTTAGAAACAACATTGGGAAAAACAATAAACACAGGAATAGATATAGGTCTTCGAATAATACTTCCAGATTTTATAGAAAATCAAGTAATTGATGTAAAAAATGCACTAATAAAAGAAGGGTTAGGAGAAGGAATAAAAACAGCAATTAATTCGGCAATAGATTTAGGAAAAAGTACATTAGGAATATTTACTGGAAAATTCGAAAATGTATCACAAGCACAAACAGCAGTACAAAAAGGAGGGATTATAGATGGTGTTTCAAATACAATAGATTTTGTATTAAATAAAACGCAAAAATCAGGAGTATTACCTTTAAGTGTAACCAATGCAATAAGAATAGGAAAAAATTCAATATTAAATAGTGTATCTAATAATATTGAAAATGAATTTAATAAACAATTAGAAAGTGCAGAAAAACTTGCAAAATATTCTAATAATTGGAAAGAATATTTTAATAATAAAGATTTTGAAGGAATGACAAAAGAAATATATAAAATAAATAGTGAAATAAAAATATTAATGCCAATGGAAAATACAATTAATAAAGCAAGAACCATTCAAAATTTACACAATTTAATTAAAAATAATGGTAAAAATTTTGACTTAACAGAAGAACAACTAAAATTAGCAGAAATATTAAATTAATATTGACTTTAAAGTTAAAAGATAATAAAATAAAGGAGAAAAGAGATGCCAACAATTTCATCATTTTATGGTATAACAATAAAAATATATTATACACAAAACGAACATAATCCTCCTCATATACATGCAATATATGGAGAATATATGTCAGCAATAAATATAAAAACATTAGAAGTACTAGAAGGAGACTTACCAGAAAAAGCATTAAAATTGGTTAGAAAATGGATTATTTTAAATCAAAAAGAAATACTAAAAATATGGGAAAAACAAGAGTTTAAGAAAATAGAACCTTTAAAATAAAATATAAAAAGGGGGAAAAGGTAATGTTCCATAAAATAAAAAGTGTAATTGTAAAAGATAATTTAATAATAGAAGCTATATTTGAAGATAACGAAAGAAGACAGTATGATATAAATAAAATAATAAATAAATGGAAAATATTTAAAAAATTAGAAGATAGGAATTTATTTGAAAAAGTAAAAGTAGATGTAGGTGGACATGGAATTAGTTGGAATGAAAACATTGATCTATCTTCTGAAGAAATATGGGAAAATGGAGTGGAAGTGAAATAGCATTTTAGTTATTTCACTTTAAATTTTATATTTTATGAAAGTAATATATTCTAAAAAACAAACGTAATATAAAACATAAAAAAATAAGCAAAAAAAACGTGAAAAAACTTAAATTTCCGTAAGTTTTTTTGCTTTTTTTCTTGCTTTTTTTTGTCTTTTAAAATATAATACAATCATACGAAAAACATAGCTTTTTAGCGAAAGGAAGGTAAATAAAAAATGGAAGAAATTAAAGATAAAGACGGAAAAATTATAGACAGAGATATTGAAACAGAAATGAAGACAGCATATATAGATTATGCCATGAGTGTTATAGTATCTCGTGCACTTCCAGATGTTAGAGATGGTTTGAAACCAGTTCATAGAAGAATTTTATATACAATGCATGAAGATGGTTTAACTTCAGATAAGCCATATAGAAAATCTGCAACAACAGTTGGAGACGTTCTAGGTAGATATCATCCCCATGGAGACTCATCAGTATATGATGCAATGGTAAGACTTGCACAAGATTTCTCAATGAGATATCCATTAATCGATGGACATGGAAACTTTGGTTCAATAGATGGTGATGGAGCTGCTGCTTACCGTTATACAGAAGCTAGAATGTCAAAAATGGCAGAAGTAATGCTTACAGATATCGAAAAAAATACAGTAGATTTTATGCCAAACTTTGATGATAGATTACAAGAACCAACAGTATTACCAGCAAGAATCCCTGCACTTCTTGTAAATGGATCTTCAGGTATTGCAGTAGGTATGGCAACAAATATTCCACCACACAACTTAACAGAAGTTATAAATGGAATTATAAAAATAATAGATGAAGACAATGTAACAGACGAAGATTTAATGAGTGTAATAAAAGGTCCAGATTTTCCAACAGAAGGATTAATACTAGGAAGAGAAGGAATAAAAGAAGCATATACTACAGGAAGAGGAAAAATCACATTAAGAGCAGAAGCTGAAATAGAAGAAATGAGTGGAAATAAGCAAAGAATACTTGTACATTCACTTCCTTATCAAGTAAATAAAGCTAAATTAATAGAAAATATAGCAGAATTAGCAAGAGAAAAAAGAATTGAGGGAATTTCTGAACTAAGAGATGAATCTGATAGAGAGCATAAAGTAAGAGTAGTAATTGAATTAAAAAGAGACGCAAATGCTCAAGTTATTTTAAATCAATTATTTAAATTTACACAAATGCAAATAACATTTGGTATCATCATGCTAGCTTTAGTAAATGGAGAACCAAAAATTTTAACATTAAGACAATGTTTAGACTATTATATAGATCATAGAAAAGATGTAATACTTCGTAGAACTCAATTTGAGTTAGATAAAGCACTAGCAAGAGCACATATTTTAGAAGGTTTAAAAATAGCATTAGACAACATTGATGAAGTAATAGATATTATTAGAAATTCTTATGATGATGCAAAAGAAAGATTAATGAAAAGATTTAATCTTTCAGATATACAAGCACAATCAATTCTAGATATGAGATTAAAAACACTATCAGGATTACAACGTGAGAAAATAGAAGAAGAATATAAACAATTAATGGAATTAATTGCTCATTTAAGAGAAATTCTAGGAAGTGAAAAATTAGTTTGTGAAATTATAAAAGAAGAATTAATTGAAATTAAACAAAAATATGGAGATGAAAGAAAAACAAAAATTGTTGCTGCAGAAGGAGATTTAGATTTAGAAGACTTAATAAAAGAAGAACAATGCGTAATTACGTTAAGTCACTTTGGTTACATAAAAAGAATGCCAATAGATACATATAGAAGTCAAAAACGTGGAGGAAAAGGTATTACAGGAGTTACAACAAAAGAAGATGACTTTGTAAAACAAATCTTTACAGCATCAACTCATGATACAGTATTATTCTTTACTAATAAAGGTAAAGTTTATAAATTAAAAGGATATCAAATTCCAGAAGCCGGAAGAACAGCGAAAGGAACAGCTATTGTTAATTTATTGAAATTAGATAATGGTGAAAAAGTTTCAGCAGTTATTCCAATTCAAAACTTTGCAGAAGGAAAATACTTATTAATGGCAACAAAAAGTGGATTAATAAAAAAGACACAATTAAATGAATACGATTCTTCAAGAACAACAGGACTTTTAGGAATTACATTAAAAGATGATGATGAGCTAATAGATGTAAGATTAACAGATGGACAAGATAATATAGTAATGGTTACTAAAAAAGGTCTAGCAATTACATTTAGTGAAAAAGACGTACGTTCTGTAGGAAGAGTAGCACAAGGGGTTATAGGAATAAGACTAGATGATGGTGACGAAGTAATTGGAATGGAATCAATAGTAGAAAATAGTAAAGCAACACTTCTTTCTATAACAGAGAACGGATTTGGAAAAAGAACAGAAGTAGATGAATATAGAGTACAAAATAGAGGTGGAAGAGGAGTAATAACATACAAAATTACACCAAAAACAGGAGACATAGTAGGAATAAGAATTGCAACTGGAGAAGAAGATGTGATGTTAATTACAGACAAAGGAACAATTATAAGACTAAAAGTTGAAGATATAAGTGTACTTGGTCGTTCAACACAAGGTGTTACATTAATGAGAACAAACGATGGAGGAAAAGTAGTAAGCATAGAACTTATAGTTCCAGAAAGTGAAGAAGAATAAAAACAAATTAAAGAAATTATAAGCAGTGAAAATTGAAAAAACTATTACAATATAAAAAAGATGCCTTATTAATTAAGACATCTTTTTTAAAAACCTTATATCTTCACCATAAAAATAACAAATATCATAATTTCCAATAATTCTAGAAACAATTCTTTCATCATAATTAGAGTATAAATTTTGTAAACTTAAATTAGTTGAAATAATAGTTTTGGTTATTTTATTATTAGAATTTAAAAGTCTAGAATTTATTATATTAAATAATTCAGTAAATTTCATTGAATTCATACACTCTGTACCTAAATCATCAATTATTAATAAATCTACATTTAATAAAGCATCATAAATTTCTCTTGAAGAATTATTTTTACCAAATCTGTAATCTATAATAGTATCTAACATTATAGGAGCAGTTTGATATAAAACAGTCTTGCCTTTTCTTAACATTTCATTAGCAATGCAACTTGATAAAAATGATTTTCCAAGTCCAGTATTTCCAGTAAATAAAAGATTATTTTCATTTGGATTATCAAAATTTTCAATAAATTTATTAGATAAATTTAAAATAGTCTTTATATTATCTCTTGGAGAAAGTTTTGAATTATATTTTTTCTCATTAACTTTGTCAGAATAATAATTTAAAGAAAATTTATCAAAATTTTGATTTTCTAAATTATAAATATTAGATTTGTTATATTCTAAATCAAATAATTTTTGTTTTAAACAATGACACATTTGAGTATTCAAATTATTTCGAATATATCCAGTATCATTGCAATCTTTGCAATCATAATTAGGTTTTAAATCATCTAAAGTTTTACCAATAGAATTTAAAATCTTTTCTTTTTCTTGTTTTAAATTCTCTATTTTTCTATTTAAATCTTCCAATAAAGCATTATTTTTAGATTGAATTAATAATAAAGAAGTTTTAATTGCTTCACGGCTTAGTTCATCATCTATTTCTTGGAGTCTAGGATTCTCTAAATATATTTGTTCTTTTCTTTTATCTGCTTCATATTCTTTATCCATTCTTTTTCTTTCGTACTCACTTAATAAATTTTTTAAATTGGAATTATTCAAAGTTTTCCTCCTTTGCATATAACTATTTTAAGTTAGTATATAAGCTGTTTAAATTATCATATTTTCTTTGATCATAATTATTATATCCTGTAGATTTTTCCATAGCCTTAATATTTTTTTCTTTTTGTTTATATTCAGCTAAGAAAGTTTCTATTTCTTCTGTTGTTTTAAAGTTTCTATCATGCCAGTCTGAAATTAAAGAATCAATATATTTAAAATTAGGATTTGTTTTTGAAGCAGTTTTCTTTAGAGCAATTTCGATAATATCTAAAGAATAACCAAAATCAATTGTCCATTTTTGAATATATCCTTTTTCATATTCTGTTAAAGGTCTGTTATAACCAAGTTTTTTAGAAATAGACTTACATATAACATTCATTTTTTCTTGTTTTGCAAATAAATTATCTAAATCTGTAAAAGTTTTAACTTTATCTTTATGCCATGCATCTGCAACAGTTTGAATATAGCTTCTATGAAGAGCACTATGGCTATAACAATAATTAAATAATGCAATCATAACATCTTCATCAAAAGAATATTTTTTAAACCACAAATCTATATCGCTGTACCAAGAAGGAGACATAATACCCTGAAAAAACATATTATTAATAGTCTCAATAGCTTGAGCTCTATGTTGATTTTCAGCAGTCTTTTTAAGATCTTCAGCAGATAAAGCAACCTTAGGTTTATATAATTTATGTAATTCAATTTCTTGTAAGCTATTAATTATATATCCAGTATTTTTCTTTGTAATTACGCCTAAATCCTCCCAATATTTAAGCCCTTCTTGAATTATTTTAAAATCAATATTTAATGTTTTAGACAAATCATTAATTTTTACATCTTTACCATATTTAGATAAGAAAACAATATACAAATATATTTTTATATATTCACCAGGTGCTGGAGATAGATATTCTGTAAAAAATATATCTGGTAAATTAGTATCTGAAAACAATAAAGGTAAGTCGTTTTGTTCTAATTTCATATAAATCCTCCTTCTCTAAAATATAGTAAGCAAATTATAACATTTTTAGACAAATAATACAACTAGCAAACTTTATTTTACTATTAGATAGGCTTAAAATCAAGAGAAAAATAATTTTTAAAATATAAGAAAGTTAATCTTTAAAATATAAGTATACATGTCTATTTTTAAAAAATTTATACATATATAAAAAGACATATAAAATATTTTCATGATTAAATCCAATAATACTAATTAAAAGAATTGGAAAAGCTATAACAATAAAAGTAATAATTTTTAGGTATAAATCTTTAAAAATTAGATTAATAAGAAAATAAACCAATAACCAAATTAGAATATTAAAAATTGCAATAGGATAATCTATAAATCCAAACAATTTAATTTTAAAATTATAATTTTGTGGAAAAATAAATTTCATAAAATTTCATTCCTTTCATAGTTCACTTTAAAGTGAAAATTATTTATGAAGAATTCCTTTAATATCATTAAAAGCATTAGAAACATCAGTAGAAATACCACCTATTAATTCTCTAATATAATTGTTAGCTCTTGTTAAAGCATAAATTCCACCAATATATAAAAACTTAGAGAGTAAATTAGAAGAATTAAAGTTAATAGAAAAAATCACTAATAAAATAAGAGAAACTAATGACTGCAACAATAGTAATCCTATAAAATTTCTAATCCAACTTTTGAAAAACCAAGAAGTAGAATGACTTGTTAAAGTTAAAAAAGCAAAAGGAGAGATTAAAATAAATACCTTAACCATTATATATCTAAGAGAATAAGAAAAAGTAAGATTAAATAATCCAAAAGATATAAAACCTTTTATAATACCATCAACAGAAAATATATTAAAAGAATTCCCTTCTATATTAATAATAGAATTTAAGTTTTGAATTAAACTATCAAAAGATATATTAGTATTAAAAATATCTTTTCCAATTTCTTGAATAGAACCAGAAATTAAATAATTAATATTTAATATTTGTTCACAAATAAAATAAGAAGAATTAATACAAATAGCAAAAATTAAAAGTTTAAAAACAAATTGATAAGGTATTTCTATTTCAGTATATGAAAAATGAGAATATAATAATTTAGCACAATAATAAATAGCAAAACCAATTAATAACGCATTGGTAATTGCAAGTAAACTATTTGATAAATTATTTCCTAATAATTTATTTATAATAAAATTATTAATAATATTAGTATCAATAAAAGTAACTTCATCTAAAACAGAATAAATATTATTATCAATAGAAGAAAATAAATTACTAAAAATAGAGTTAATTGTATTGATAATAATTTCTGTTATATTTTCTTGTGAATTAATGTAAAACCACTCCTTTCTATTTGTTTTAAAGACAAATTTACAATATAGCTGTTCTAAGACAAATTTTTCACTAAAGTTAGATAAATGAACAAAAAACAAAGAAAGAAACACAAAATTTAAATGCTCAAAAGCATCGGAATAGTGAAAAAAAGTAAAAAACAACAAAAATAAAAAGACAAGAAAAAAGTATACATAATTTTAAAACGAAACCTAAAACAAAATTATAAGATATGAAAAAATGATAAAATTTGTCAATTTAACAATACCATAAAACAAAAAATAATTATTCTGTAAGTATAAAAAATATAAGAAAAGGAAAGAGATAACTATTAATAAATTTATAAAAAAGTAATTCAAATAAAAATTTAAATAATCAAGTTAAATAATTTAAATAAAAATTAAAAATAAATTAATTAAATAAAAAATTAAAATAAATTAATTAAATAAAAATTAAAAATAAATTAATTAAATAAAAAATTAAAATAAATTAATTAAATAAAAAAATAAAAATAAATTAATTAAATAAAAATTAAAATAAATTAATTAAATAAAAAATTAAAATAAATTAATTAAATAAAAAATTAAAATAAATTAATTAAATAAAAATTAAAATAAATTAATTAAATAAAAATTAAAATAAATAATTAAATAATAATTAAAATAATTATTTTAAAATAATAATAAAATAAATTTTTATTTATTTTAAGTTAATAAAGATTGAATTGCAGAAAGTACTAAATTAATTACTAAGATAAAAGCATAAGAAAATAAACTTCCTTTAATTAATTTTTTACCTACACGAATTCTTTCCTCATCACCAAAACTAAATTTTTTCATAAATACACCAGTTCCAACAGCAACAGCTGCAGCAGGAGTAGCAAGTTTTATTAACCAATCTTCAATTTTTTCAAAAGCATTTTTTAAAGTAGTAACAAGTTTTGGGTCTCCAAAAGCATAAATATCTGTAAAAATTAAAAATACAAAAATAAAGGTAAATAATATTATTAAATAAATATTTTTTCTTTTTTTCATAAAAACCTCCTTAATTTATTTTTTAAAATATGGTATTAATTTAAGTTTTTGAGGATTTAAAATATAATTGCCATTAGATAAAAAAGCAAGACAAGAAAAAGTTTCTAAACTTCGAGTAAAAAAATTGGTATCATATATATAATCTGTTTGAAAATATGAATTTAAAGATTCAGATAAATTAGAGTCTTTAGATAGAAAACTATTAAAAAAGTAATTATAAGTAGTTTCTTTAGCATTTTCAGATATTGTTTTTGAAAATTTTTCTTTATCTTCTTTTCCTATTAATTTTTGTGCTTCTTCAATTGTAAAAATATCATCAGTTCTAAACCATAATTTATTTACTAAATTCTGAATGATAACTTTAACAGAAGACTCATTATTTAATGTATTTAATAATGAAGTATAGCTTTGAGTAGATACTATATTAATACATTTTGCTTCTCTGCTTTGTGCAAAAAAATCAGCATCAGAAATGGTAACAAATTCTTGGTATTCATCACTAATAAAACATACAGATCTATCTGAAGAATGTTTAAAAATATTTAAAATTTCAGAATTAGAGTTATCTTCATTTTTATGTGAGTCATTTAATCTAGCAATAACTTCAGTTTGAAAGTCTAATTTTAAATAAGTAGCAATTAATTTAGATAAATTTTTATAATTAGCGATATTCATATTTAAAACAACAATTTTACCATTTAAAATAACATCAGAAAAACCAAAAAAATTAATTTCTTCTTTTTTAGGACAAAAAGTATTTTTTACATTATAATCAGAAATAAATAAACTTGTAATTCTACTAATTTCAGATTTTAAAATAGAAATAGTCCTATCATCGAGATTAAAATATTCTTTTTCAAAAAAATTTAATGCAGACAGTAAATCATAAATTTCTTTATTTGAAAAAGTATTTTTTGTAAATAAATTTTTTAATAATTCAACCTTTTCTAAATAATAATCTTTAAAAAATATTAAATTATGTAATTCAATAAAAGTAACATAGCCATTATTATATAACCTACAAAGCTTTATTGCTTCAGCAAGTATTTGCTCTGCTTTGTCAAGCCAAAAAGATTCGGAATTATTAGGGGAAAATAATAGCATTATTGTTTTTAATCTGTTAGCTAATACTTGCGGTTTTAAATGAGGTTTATCTAATGGATTATATTTAATATTTCCACTTAAATCTAATACAATTAAATCATTTGTTCTTTTATATTTACTTGCATATTCTTGAACTTTTGAAAAATAATTTCCTTTCACATCCAATATAAGCATACCAATTTTTTCTTTAGTATTATTACTTTTATATTCAATAAATTGTTTTGTAAACGGATACATAGCACTAGATGTTTTTCCAGTTCCAATAGCACCAGTTATTATAATATTTTGATATAAACTTTTTTCAGGTATTTTTATAAGATTATTAGACGAATCATAACCAATTGACAAATTTAATTCATCAGAATTATTTTCTAAACAAAAATTATTTTTTTTATATTTTTTAGATACATTTTTTTTAGGAAATATATTTGAAAAAATAGAATTAAAAATAATAAAATTAGAAAAAAGATAATCAAAAATAAATAGAAGTTTTATAATATTCCATAAAAGAGGTTGCTCCTTACAAATGTTAAAAGGGTGCACAGCATATTCAAAAATAATTATGTCTGAAAAAAATATTTCTTTAAAAATTAAAAACATAATTATAAAAGATAATAATGTACAAAGAAATGTTAAAAAAACTTTTTTCATATTATTTAAGGCTATTCCTATCCTGAAAAATGCTAGTTCTATTTTTTATATTTAATTTTACACCTTGCTTATTATGGAAAATATAAATCTCGAATAAATTATATATTGAATAAAAAGTAATAAAAAAATTAATAATAAAAATGATAAAAAATAAATTTAATAAAGTATTTATATATATCACTCTCCTTTTCGGTTACCATAATACAACAAAAATTTAAAAATGTCTATACTTTTTTTGAAAAATGTGGTAAAATGACAAAGGTTCTAAAAATATGACAAAATGTGACAATATATAGGTAAAGAAAATAGAATAGAAACAAAATAATCAAGCAATTTTTAGAAAAATATTCAAAGTAAGAATATATATAATTATTTTGATAAAAATATAGAGAAAGGAGAATATAAAAATGAAATTTGAAAAAACAACTACAATCGGTGAAATATTAGAAGTTGCACCAGAAAAAGCAGATATACTATTAGAAATAGGAATGCATTGCTTAGGATGTCCAGCTTCACAAGCAGAAACAATAGAAGAAGCATGTGATGTACATGGAATAGATGTTGAAGAATTATTAGAAAAACTAAACAAATAATTATAATGCAATAATAAACAAGTAAAAATAAGCAAATAAATATTGAAAAAAATAATTAAATAGCAACGAAAAAGACAAAAATAATGCATAAAAAAGAAAAATTTACAAAAAATTCATAAAATTTTTAAAAAGTCGTTGACAAATTAAAAAAAGTATAGTAATATATATAAGCAGTCGCACATAAAGGCGACTATACTTGGGTCATTAGCTCAGGTGGTAGAGCACTTGACTTTTAATCAAGTTGTCCGCGGTTCGAATCCGCGATGGCTCACCAATAGGATTTAGCGAAAGCTAAATCCTAAACATATAAGGCCCCTTGGTCAAGCGGTTAAGACATCGCCCTTTCACGGCGGAGACATGGGTTCGATTCCCGTAGGGGTCACCAAAACCTTATATGCCACTTTAGCTCAGATGGTAGAGCAACTGACTTGTAATCAGTAGGTCGCCCGTTCGATTCGGGCAAGTGGCTCCAATACTTAAAATCAGGCTTGTTTCAAACTTGCTTGATTTTTTGCTTTTTATCGAGAAGTTTTATCAAAAAGAAGAATTTATGAATTGTATAAATTGCAACAAAATAATAAATAAAAAAATATAGCAAAGAAAGAAGGGAAGAAAATGAATAAAACAGTAATAGTAACAGGAGGCTCTAGAGGAATAGGAGCAAGTATAGTAACGCTTTTAGCAAGAGAAGGATATAACGTAGTATTAAATTATAATAAATCCGAAGAAATCGCTAAAAAAATGAAAGAAGAATTAACAAATAGTGGATATTCTGTGGAAATATTTAAGGCAGATGTTTCAAAAAGAGAAGAAGCAAAAAAATTAGTTGAATTTACATTAAATAAATTTCAAAATATAGATATATTAGTAAATAATGCTGGAATATCTCAAACAAAATTATTTACAGATATAACAGATGAAGACTGGAATAATATGATAAATACTAATCTAAATTCAGTATTCTATATGAGCCAAGAAGTTTTAAAAAATATGATACATAATAAAAGAGGATGTATAATAAATATATCTTCTATATGGGGAATAGTGGGAAGCTCATGTGAAGTACATTACAGTGTTGCAAAAGCAGGAGTAGATGCAATGACAAAGGCTTTAGCAAAAGAACTTGGACCATCTAATATTAGAGTGAACAGTATAGCACCAGGAATTATAGATACAGATATGAATAAATATTTAACAGACAAAGAAATAGTGGAAATAGAAGAAGAAATTCCTCTTGGAAAAATTGGAAAAGTACAAGATATAGCAAAATGTGTAAAATGGCTTGTAGAAGATGAATATACAACAGGGCAAGTTATTTCAATAAATGGGGGATGGTTTATTTAATCAATTTAAATAAATAATAAAAGATGAATTCATGATTCAAACTTAAAAGTTTAGTTCATAATTCATCTTTTTATTTAAATATATATTTAGAATTATATTTTTATTATTTATGTATGTTGTCTTATTTTATTTTATCGTATCGCATTTTATCCTGTCTTCTTATTTAAACTTATAGTATTATTTATAGTACTTTTTTCTACTTTTTATTCTTCTGTAATTTTTCTTTTATAATTTCCTGATATTATCTTTGGAAAAAATTTTATAATTTTATATACAGCAAGTTTTACTTTTTTACTCCAAATATAAGACTTTCTTAAACCTTTATGTACTTGCATACCAGAATCTTCAGCAACAACTAAAGATAATTCAATATCTTCAGGTTCTACTTTTTCAATAGGAAAAGAATAATTCATACCATTATTATTATCCCATTCTCCATTACCATTTCTAAAGCAAAGATTTAAGCAATTACTTTCACCAATTTCTATTTCACATTGAAAACCAAGTTCAGTTTTTTCCATTTTAATATCTGAAACATTTTCCCAATTTATGCCAAATCCATAATGAACATATAGTTCTTCAGAACCAGCTTGATACAATGTTCCTACATAAGAAATTTTCACTTTTGAGTTTTCAACAATTTTATCTGTATTAAAAAATATATTTTTAACTAATTCCATTTCTGCAATCTCTCCTTAAATTTATCTTTTGAATTTTATTATTTGCAAGAATATTATATTATTAAAGAAAATAATATTCAAGTACTTTTTATCAAAAAAAGTAAAAAAATATAAAAAAATATAAAAATTTGTTACTTATTCTGAGGTATTACCACACCTACAATTGTAAAATTATCATCTTCAGAAAGGTCTATTTCTGGATAATCCTTATTTTCAGCCCTTAAAACTAATCTATCTTTTCTAATAATAAATCTTCTGACTAACATTTCGCCATTATAATTAAAAAGTCCAATATCTCTATTTCCAAGAGGTGAATTCATTTCTAAAAATGCATAATCGCCTTTTTGAAATTTTGGAGCCATAGAATCATCTAATATCTTAAAAGCCATTGAAGCGTTAGGAATATCATAAGGACATTCAATAAGTTCATTAATATTTTCTACGGCAGGTATTGTATTATAAGAAATATGATCAAAAATTTTACAACGAGGACCATCTTCATCAATTTCCTTATCATACATATACATTAAAGGTTGATAGGGAACTTTTAATGCCTTACAAATATTTCTAAGAGCTTTGTGACTAGGATTTCTCTCTTCTTTTTCTATATGAGTTAGATGTCCAATATTAATTTTAGTTTTTTTTGCAAGTTCTACTTTTGTAATATTTTTATCTTTACGTATTTTAGAAATCATATTTCCTAACATAAAATCTACCTCTTTCTACATAATCTTTAAAAATTATACAAAAAAAAATAAAATTTGTCTATAAGTAAACTAATAATTAAAAAATAATTTTGTAAAAAAGTAATATTGTAAAAAAAAATTCTATATGTTAATATTAATATGACTATAAAATTAAGATAATTAAAAATCTTAAGGAAGGAATAAAAATGAGAAATAGGAGAAACAAGAGAAAAACACTAAATTTAAACAAGAAAGTAATAGCAATTAGTAGTTCAGCTGTGATTGCAATAATATCTTTATTAGTATTTTCCGTAATATTTTCAATAATAAATTCAAATACTGGAAAAATAGTTCCGGGAATAAAAATAGAAGGAATAGACGTATCAAATCTTACTCAAAATGAAGCAAAAGAAAAAGTAACTAATTGGTATAAAGAAACAGCAAAAAAAAATATAAATTTATATTATGAAGACTTAGAAGAAATGGTAAATATTAATGAATTTGAAGCAGAAAATAATATAGATAAAAAAGTAGAAGAGGCAATGAAAGTAGGAAGAAGTGGAAATATTCTAAAAGATAATTACAACATTCTTTTTACAATGTTATTTAGAAAAAATATAAACATAGATATAACATATAATGAAGAAAAAATAGATAGAAAAGTAAAAGAAATAAGTAATAAATTGCCAGGTGCAGTTGTAGAAAATAGTTATTACATAGAAGATGAAAAATTAATAATTTTAAAAGGAAAAGAAGGAGTAATAGCTAAAAAAGATGAACTAAAAGAAAAAATAAAAGAAACTGTAAGAAAAGAAAATAAAGATATAACAATACCAGTAGAAAATGTAGGAATAGAAGATATAGATATAGAAAAAATTCATGAAGAAATTTATAAAGAACCACAAGATGCATATGTAACAGAGAATCCAAAAACAATATTTGCGGGAGTAAACGGAGTAGACTTTGCAATAAGCATGGAAGAAGCAAAAGAAATATTAAGTGGAGATATGGAAGAATATATAATTCCACTAAGAATAACAATACCAGAAAAAACATTAGCAAATATGGAAGTATTTCCAGATAAACTAGCAGAATATACAACAAGATATGATGTAACAAACCCAAATAGAAGCAATAATTTAACATTAGCTTCAAATAAAATTGATGGAACAATAGTATTACCAGGAGAGATTTTTTCTTATAACAAAATTGTAGGCGAAAGAACAATAGCAAAAGGATATAAAGAGGCAGCAATATATTCAGGAGGAAAAGTAGTACAAGGAATAGGTGGAGGAATTTGCCAACTATCTTCAACATTATATAACACCGTACTATATGCAAACCTAGAGGTAACAAGTAGAAGTAATCATAGATTTCTAACATCATATGTACCAGAAGGAAGAGATGCTACGGTATCTTGGGGAACAATAGATTTTTGCTTTAAAAATACAAGAAAGTATCCAATAAAAGTAGTAAGTAATGTAAAAAATGGAATAGTAAAAGTTTCAATTTATGGAATAAAAGAAGAAACAGAATATGAAGTAGAATTAAAAACAAATATATTAGAAACAACAGAACAAAAAATTAATTATATTAACGACAATGCATTAGAAGAAGGAACAGAAGTAATAAAACAATATGGCTCAGAGGCAGTAAAAAGTGAAACTTATAAAATACTAAAACTAAATGGTGCAGTTGTTTCAAAAGAACTTATATCTACAGATACATATAGTAGTTTAGAAAGAATTATAAGAAGAGGAACAAAAAAGGTTAAAACAACACAAGTAAATGCGGGAGATACTACGGAAACAAATAATAATGGAGAAACAGAAGGTTTTACAATTCCTTCTGTTGAAAATAATGATTAAAAAATAAATATAAATAATAAAGGAGAGGTTATAGAAAAAAATATAACCTCTTTTTTATAAAATTTATGTAAAATTAGCACAATATTATGTATATTAAGAAAAATAAAAAACAGGAAAACAAGAAAAATCAAATATTACAGAAATTTTACATTTCTATAACTTTGATCAAAAGTAATTGACAAGGCAAAAAAATATAATACTATAAAATTAAGTTAATGCAAAAAACTTAATATCTTTAATAGGAGGTGAAATTATGGCTAACATATCTAATGTTGATTATGCAGCTATACCAGCTCAAGCTCAACAAATGAGAACTTTAGGACAAGAACTTAATAGTGAACTTACTACAGCATACCAAAGTATTGCAAATATGCACAATTGTTGGTATGGAAAAAGATATAATGAATTAGTTAAAGAATTTAATAAAATAATTCCAGAAATTAATGAATTATTAGAATTAGTTGTAGGAGAAATACCATTTACATTAGAAACTATTGCAAATAATTATTCACAAGCAGATCAAGGTTCAAATGTAACAAGTGCAGCAAAAACAGCACCAAATAAAATTATTGATTTAGCAATATCAAATGATGTTGGAATGAAATTTGTAACAGGAGAAGTTGAATCTGTAAAAACAAATGTATCAAATAACTTTAAAAAATCAAAAGATAAAATGAATAATATTGAATCTGCATATGGAAGAATTCAATGGCAAAGTGAAGCAGCAGAAGCATTCTCTGCTAAATTTAAAAAATTAAAAGCAGATATAGTAACAGCATTTGAAAATATTGATTCTCAATTTACAAATCTTATGAATCAAACTTTAGCAGATATACAATCTACAGAAAGTGCAAATACTGTTCAATAAAATATATATAAGTATTTTCTTTGGTAACTGGAAAAAACAGTTATCAAGGAAAGTATTTACAAAGAGGAGATATTAAAGTGGGAATTCAAGAAAGAATAAGCGGACTAGAAAGTGAAATACGTGGTTTAGAATCAAAAAAAGTAGAATATCAAAATATGAATGCAAAAATAAATGAAGTTATTGAAAAATTAACGAATGCGAAAGAACATGCAGATAAATCATATACAACATTAGGTGAATATTATCAAAGTAAAACATCTTCTGAAAAAGCAACTGAAATAGAAACTGAACATGCAAATATAGAAAATCTTATAAAAACTTTAAAAGATGAAATTCTAGTAGCTTCTAATAATAAAATAGGAGCTATAAATAACAGTATAAGTAATAAGCAAAAGGAAATTTCTAATTTAAGAGAAGAATTAAGAAGAATAGAAGAGGAAAATAGAAGAAGACAAGAAGAAGCAGCTAGAAGAGCAAGTGCAGCAAGTGCAGCAAAAGCTAATAGCAAAAAGAAAAAATAATACAGATAAAATTAAAATGATAGGAATACCATATGTGAGGAGGAAAAAATGCTTATAGATGTTGATGAGCTAAAAGACAAAGTTAAGCCACAAATAAAAAATACTAGGAAATATTTAGAATCAGCTAAAAATTCAAGCAATTCTATAAGTGTACCTAACGATTTTTCATGTAAAGATAAACTAATAAAAATACCACAAAATATACTAGAAATAGATAATAGAGTAAACATTATAGAAAAATGGCTAGAAGAAACAATAGATAATTTTGACAAAGTAGAGAAAGACAATAAAGAATTAATTGGAAATATTATGGGTATAATGTCTGAAACAACCATTGGCAAAAAAGTAAAAGAGGTAAAAGAAGATGTAAGTAGTACAATTGCAAGTGTAAAACCTGATGAAATTATGGATAATGTAAGAGATAAAGTTAAAAGTACTATTGATTATCTTAATTCAGACGAATGGAAAGAATATTTAGAAAAAAGAATAAAAGAAAATGAAGCAAAAGCAAAAGAAAAAGAAAAATTAGAAGAATTAAAAGAAGAAAATGAAGAAATAGAAAATGAAAATCAAGGACTTTTTTCATTTTCATGGGAAGACATATGCCAAAGTCTTGTTACAAGATCTTTAAACTTATTAGAAGATGTTTCAGACACGGTAGATATGGCAAAACAAACAGCTAGTGAAATAGGAGAAGAAGTAGAAACAGCAATTTCATGGGCATGGGAAACTGGTGGAGAAATAAAAGATAATGTTGTAAGTTATGTATCAGATAAAATTGATACAGGAATAGAGTTTACAGCAACTAAAATATCAAATGCTTGTGAATTTGCATATGGGAAAATGTGTACACCACCATGGAGTTATATAACAACAACAGGAACATCAATAGTAAACGGAACTATAGGAATAGTAAAAGGAGTGCAGCAACTAGCTGAATCATTAATAGATGTTGGTGTTATGGCAATTACTGGAGTAGGAAGCATAGGTACTGGTGCAATTGATGGTGTATCTTATCTATACAAATTAGCTAAAGGAGAAAAAGAAGACTGGAGTTC
>CAKPGD010000017.1 GCA_934154515.1 uncultured Clostridia bacterium | reverse complement strand
GCTCCTTTAGGAATAGGCGTTTTATACGGAAAAAAGGAAATATTAGAAAAAATGACTCCTTTCTTAATGGGTGGAGACATGATAGAATATGTATATGAACAAGAAACAACATTTGCACCACTTCCAAATAAATTTGAAGCAGGAACACAAAATGTAGAAGGTGTAATCGGCTTAGGAAGTGCGATAGACTATATAGAAAAAATAGGATATTCTCAAATACAAAAAATAGAAAATGAAGTTTTAGAATATGCAAGAGAAGAGCTTTCTAAACTAGATTTCTTAAAATTATATATAACACCAAATAAAGAAAATCACTCTTCTGTAATATCATTTAATATAAAAGGAGTACACCCACATGACGTAGCAAGCATACTAGACTCAAACGGAGTATGCATAAGAAGCGGAAACCACTGTGCACAACCACTTTTAAGATATTTAGGAGAAGACTCTACTTGTAGAGCAAGCTTTTACTTATATAATACAAAAGAAGATGTAGACAAGCTAGTAGAAGCAATAAATAGCGCTTATGAAATGTTTAAAAAATATATAAAATAATTAAAGGAAGGAAATAAAAATGGAAGACTTAACAGATGTTTATAACGAGCTAATAATGGAACATAGTATGAATTCATATAACAAAAAAGAACTTAAAGATGCAGACTACTGTGAGGTTGGTCATAATCCAAATTGTGGAGATGAGATAGAAATAGAAGTAAAACTTGGAGGAGAAAATAACGAAATTATAGAAGACATGGCATTTACAGGTCATGGCTGTGCAATTTCTCAAGCTTCAACTTCTATAATGATAGACACATTAAGAGGTAAAACTATAAAAGAAGCAAAAGAAATAATAAAAACTTTTATAGAAATGATAAAAAGAGAAACAAAAAGCGAAGAAGAATTAAAAAAATTAGAAGATGCAATAGCTTTTAAAAATGTATCAAATATGCCCGCAAGAGTTAAATGTGCACTACTTGCATGGCATACAGTAGAGGAGTTGTTAAATAAAAATGGAAAATAAAAAAGTTTTACTAGGAATGAGTGGTGGAGTAGACAGTTCTGTTTCAGCATTACTTTTAAAAGAACAAGGATATGAAGTAATTGGAACAACACTAGAACTATTTGCAGGAAGTAGTTGCTGTAATATAAATACATATATAGATGCAAAAAATGTGTGCAACTCAATAGGAGTGCCACATTTTACATATGACTACAAAAACGAATTTAAAGAACATGTAATAAATGATTTTATAGATGCCTATGCTAATCAAAGAACACCAAATCCATGTATAGAATGTAATAAGTATTTAAAATTCAGAGCAATGTATGAAAAAGCAAAAGAATTAGGTTGTGAATATATAGCAACAGGACACTATGCAAAAATGGAATATTCAGAAGAGTATGGCAGATATGTCCTAAAAAAGGCAAACAACATAGCAAAAGATCAAAGTTATGTATTATATAATCTACCAAAAGAATTACTAGGAAAAGTATTATTTCCACTAGGATATTTCAAATCTAAAGAAGAAGTTCGTGAAGTCGCAAGAAAAAATAATTTAAAAACAGCAAGCAAACCAGATAGCGAAGATATATGTTTTATTCCAGATGGAAACTATAAAAAATTCTTAGAAAATAATTCAAATATAAAACCAAAAGAAGGAAACATAGTAAACGTAAAAGGCGAAATACTAGGAAAACATAAAGGCTTATACAACTACACAATAGGTCAAAGAAAAGGATTAGGAATATCAAATAAAGTACCACTTTTTGTAATAGGCTTTAATAAAGAAAAAAATGAGCTTATAGTAGGAGAAGAAAGTGAAACTTATAAAACAGAAATGTTAGTAAAAGATAAAAATTTACTATTAATAGATGAATTAACACAAAAAATGAAAGTAAATGTAAAAACAAGATATTCAAGCAAAGAAGAACCAGCAACAATAGAAATGATGGAAAATGGATACATAAAAGTTGTATTCGATAAACCAGTACAGAGAATAACTCCAGGTCAATCTGCAGTATTTTATATAGATGATATAGTACTTGGTGGAGGAAAAATAGTAAAATAATTAGAATTAATATAAGAATTAATAGAATGAACAGAAGAAAAATAAAACAAAACATAAATAAAATATAAATAATATATAGATAATGCATAAATAGAGTAATATATAAAATAAAAAGAAACGGAGGCATAAAAAAACATACCTCCGTTTTGAATAGATGAATAGGAAAATTAGTTAATCTGTTTCAAATATGGTTTACTTGTGGACCATACAAGTCCAGTACTTGTTATACAGCTATAAACTGTATAACCATTGGAAAGTTTGACTGTTTTAGCAACAGGTGAAACCACTACAATAGAACTACTATCTTTTATTTTTTGAGTAGAATTGTGGTCAAAGTACCATGTTGCTTTAGAATCTGTATAACCATTTCCATCAAGGTAAAACGTTGCCTGTAAGTAAGAAGAATTTTGAGAAGCATCAGCTTCATACAAAGTAACATTTGTAGGCAGTTCCTTAGGAATCTTAAGGCTAGGGTTAGAACTTGAATATACAAGACCTTTGCCAGTCATACAGGAATAAACAGTATTTCCATTTTCCAACTTTAAGGGATCAATAGTTGGAGAAACTACTTGCACGGAAATATTATCAGGAACTTTTCGCGTACAAGCTCTGTCATAATACCAAGTAGTATTAGAACTCATATAAGTGTTACCATCTCTCCAAAACTTAATAGTAAGATAGATATCATTTTGGCTGTAGTCAGCGGTATAAGTAACATTAGCCACAGGCTTTTGAATTGAAGAGCTGTTAGAGGAACTACTTGAGGAACTGCTTGAAGAAGTACTTGAAGAACTGCTATTTGAAGAGTTGTCTGAAGAACTTGAAGTTTTGTCATCGCCCCTCAATCTAGCAATTTCTTCTTTTAACCGTTCAACTTCAGTAGATAATGCTTCATTATCACACGTTAAACTATTAATTTGCTTACTGTAATCCTTAATTGTAGCATCTTTTTCTTTGTCTTCGGTAATTTTTTCAGCGTACTTAAGATCAAGCTCCTTATACTTTTTATTAGACACACAACCAGTCAACATAGTAATAGATAAAACACTCAAAGCTAAAACTGTAAAAATTTTTTTCATATTGAAATCTCCTTTTCTATTTTAGACTTTTTCCTATTCATATTCAATTTTCAAAGTACACTACTAACTAAATTATATCAAAATTCAACATAAAAGTCAAATTATGTAAATTTTTATTAACAAAAACATTATAAAATTTTATCAACAAACTATATGCAAAAATCCACAAAAGCACTATTTACGCCAAAAGCAAAATATGATATAATAGCAATACGTAAATTAAGAAAGGAGATATGTTTAGCAAACGCTAACATAGAAAAAATATGAAACTAATATCATGGAATGTAAATGGATTAAGAGCTGCTGTAAATAAAGGATTTATGGACTTCTTTAAACAAGTAGATGCAGATATATTTTGCCTTCAAGAAACAAAAATGCAAGAAGGACAATTAGAATTAATATTAGATGGATATTATCAATATTGGAATAGTGCAGAGAAAAAAGGCTATTCAGGAACAGCAGTATTTACAAAACAAAAACCAATAAACGTAAATTATGGCTTAGGAATAGAAGAACATGACAAAGAAGGAAGAATAATAACATTAGAATACGAAAAATTTTATTTTGTATGTTGCTACACTCCAAATTCAAAAAGAGAGTTAGAAAGATTAGAATACAGAATGCTCTGGGAAGATGAAGTAAGAAAATATTTAATAAAATTAGATAAGAAAAAGCCAGTAATATATTGTGGAGACTTAAATGTAGCACACGAGGAAATTGACTTAAAAAATCCAAAAACAAATAGACACAATGCAGGATTTACAGATGAAGAAAGAGAAAAAATGACACAATTATTAAGTGCAGGATTTACAGACACATTTAGATATAAATATCCAGATAAAGAAAATGCCTACTCATGGTGGTCATATATGGGACATGCAAGAGAAAAAAATATAGGGTGGAGAATAGACTACTTTATAACATCAAAATCAATAGAAGAAAAAGTAGAAGATAGCATAATACACAGTGAAATAATGGGAAGCGACCATTGTCCAGTAGAATTACAAATAGATATTAAATAGAAAATACGAGAAAGGAGAATCGTATAGTAAATAAAATATTTACATTATGCGAGAAAAGATAATGAAAGAAAAAAGTAAAGCAGTAACAAAATGGCTATTTTGGTTTTCACTTATAGTAGCAGTAGTAGCGGTATACAAAATACTAGATAATTTTGGAGGAATTGCTACAACAATAAAAAATTTCTTTGGAATAATAGCACCATTTTTATCAGGAATATTAATAGCCTACATTTTATATGTACCATGTAGAAGTATGGAACAAGTATATAAAAAAGCCAAAAAAGTAAAATTTATAAATAAAAAAGCAAGAGTACTAAGCATTATAACAGTATACATTATAGTATTAATATTACTAATACTATTAATAAAAGTAATACTACCACCAGTAATACAAAGTATAGTAGACTTGGTAAACAATTTTAGCTATTACTATGGAGTAGCAATAGAAAAAATAAACGAATTGCCAGAAGATTCTGTATTAAAAACAGAAGCAGTTCAAAATGTAATTTCAAGCATAAAGAATATAGATTTATCTCAAATAATAAACACAGAAGCATTAACAGGATATGTTCAAAGCATAATAGGAATGCTTGGAGGGATATTTGATATATTCGTATCAGTAATAGTTTCAATCTACATATTAAGCAGTAGAAAGACAATAATAGAAGAAATAAAAAAATTCTTAGGAGCAATATTCAAGAAAAAAACTTATGACAATATAAATAAATACTTTAATAGAACAAACGAAATATTCTTTAAATTCTTAGCAAGTCAAATGCTAGATGCAATAGTAGTAGGAATACTAACATCAATTGCAATGTCAATTATGGGAGTAAAATACTCAGTATTATTAGGATTTATGATAGGATTATTTAATATAATACCATACTTTGGAGCAATAATTGCAGTAATATTAGCAACAGTAATAACATTCTTCACAGGAGGATTAGGTCAAGCAATATGGATGGTAATTGTAGTAACAATACTTCAACAAATAGACGCAAATATTATAAATCCAAAAATAGTAGGAGATTCATTAAAAATAAGCCCACTTTTAGTAATATTTGCAGTAACAGTAGGTGGAGCGTATTTTGGAGTATTAGGAATGTTCCTTGCAGTGCCAGTAGCAGCTGTATTAAAATTAGCAATAGAAGAATTTGTAGAACTAAGAAGTAATAAGAAAATAGAAGAACAATAAAATTAGATAAAAATTACTTTTTTACAGCACTGTTGCTTGTTAAAAAAGTAGTTTTTTATATTATTTTTATATTAATAAAAACTTAATAATTAATCTATTTATAATTAATAAATGTATGTTATACTTATAACAGCAAAGGGGAGGAAGAAATGTATAATATTTTAGTATGTGATGATGATAAAGAAATAGTAAATGCAATAAATATTTACTTAAGTAAAGAAGGATACAATATAATAAAAGCATATAATGGAAAAGAAGCTTTACAAAAAATAAAAGAAAAAGAAATTCATTTAATAATATTAGACATAATGATGCCAGAAATGGATGGAATTACTGTGGCAAATGAAGTAAGAAAAGAAAAATCTATTCCTATAATAATGCTTTCAGCAAAATCTGAAGACTATGACAAAGTAGAAGGACTAAATAGTGGAGCAGACGACTATGTAACAAAACCATTTAATCCAATAGAATTAATTGCAAGAGTAAATTCACAAATAAGAAGATACACAAGACTAGGTTCTATTGCAGACAAAGAAGAACAAACTAGCAATATATATAGAAGCGGAGAGCTTATAATAAAAGACGATATAAAAGAAGTAACGGTAGATGGAAAAGAAATAAAGCTAACACCAACAGAATATAACATTTTAAAATTCCTAACCAAAAACAAAGGAAAAGTATATTCAATAGAGCAAATATATGAAAACGTATGGGAAGACCAAGCATATGGTGCAGACAATATAATAGCAGTACATATAAGACACATTAGAGAAAAAATAGAAATAAATCCAAAAGAGCCAAGATACTTAAAAGTAATTTGGGGAATAGGCTACAAAATAGAAAATATTAACGAAAAAATATAGTGAAGGAGGATATGATGGAAAAAATAAAAAAAAGTGGAATATTAAAAATGTTATCATACATACTAATTCCAATTTTAGTTTTAACTATTTTTATAGGAATAATATACTTATCTTATAATTCATACAACAACGAAGACCTAGCAAAAAAAGATTACTATAAAACAGACCAGTTTGTAAGCTATGATTACAATAGTTATATAAGAAAACTAGTATATATGTGTGAAAACATAAACAAAATTAGAGATTCAGAAGAATACTATATTTCAAATGATAATGAGATTTATTTAGATGATAACTATAGAAGGATAAATGGAGAAGGATATATACTAGCAAAAGAAAAGCCTAACATATATTATAGTTCTTCATATAATAAATGTTTTAATTACATTTTAATAGACCAAAACCAAGATGTCTATACAAATATGCAAATAGAAAACTTACAAAATGAAATAAAAAGTATGAAAAACAACAAATATGTATGGTATAAAGAAGGTAAAAAAATAACAACAGACTTGGAACAAGTAAATGAAAATGGATTATCATATAGATATGGAATAGAAGAATTGGTAGACATACAAAACAACAACTTTGATATGTACTTGCAATTCAACCCAGATAAAGTAACATTTGCAAGTTACACATATATGAACCAAATGGTATATGAAATAATATTAAACACAGGAAAAATGCCAGTAATATTGATGGTAATTTCAATAATAATGCTACTAATAATTACAATATACCTATTTTGGTCAATAGGGCACTCAAAAAATGTAGAAGGAATACAATTTGGTAAATTCGAAAAAGTACCATATGAAATAGTACTAATACTAGCATTTATAGTAGTAATGTTACTAATTATAATAATGAAAGACACGCTAAGTATAAACAATTATGAAATATACCAAGACATAGTATTACTTATAACATACTTTATAGCATATGCAGTATGTGCAGTAACAGGAATAACAACAATAAAAAGAATAAAATCAGGAATGTTTATAAAAACAACCCTAATTTATATGATATTAAAATGGGTAATAAACCTTATAAAAAAATGGAAAGAACTATTAGTAGACAATAAAACAATAACTAAAAAACTAACAATTTATTATATTGCTTATGTAATAATAAGTTCTATATTAGGAGCGATAATACTACTTGAAAATGTACTATTTGTACCAATAATACTAATTTTCTGGGGATGGGCATTATACAAAATGCTTAAATATGCAAAACAACTAGATGATATAAAAAATAGTCTAAAAGAAATATACGAAGGAAAAGAAAATGTAAAAATAGACGAACAAAATATGGAAGTAAGCCTAAAAGAAATGGCAAAATACATTAACAGTATGTCAGAAGGTTTAACACAAGCAGTAGAAAAAAGTTTAAAAAGTGAAAGAATGAAAACAGAACTTATCACAAATGTATCACATGACATCAAAACACCATTAACATCAATAATAAACTATGTAGACTTATTAAAGAAAGAAGAAATGTCAAACGAAAAAGCAAAAGAGTATTTAGAAATATTAGATCAGAAATCACAAAGATTAAAACGCCTTACAGAAGACTTAGTAGAAGCTTCAAAAGCATCTTCCGGAAATATAAAACTAAACATAGAAAAAATAAATGTAAAAGAACTAATAAACCAAATATCAGGTGAATTTGAAGGCAAGTTCAAAGAAAGCAATCTAGAACTAGTACTTGGAATTCCAAAAGAAGAAACAATAATAAATGCAGACAGCAGATATTTATATAGAGTAATAGAAAATATGTATAGTAATATTGTAAAATACGCACTAAAGGGTTCTAGAGTATATGTAGATATAATAAAAGAAAAAGATAAAGTACGAATTGAATTAAAAAATATCTCAAAAGAAAAGCTTAACATTACAGCAGATGAATTAATGCAAAGATTTGTAAGAGGAGAGACTTCAAGAAATACAGAAGGAAGCGGACTAGGACTTTCAATTGCAGAAAGCTTAACAAAGCTTCAAGGAGGAACTTTCCAAATACACTTAGATGGAGACTTATTTAAAGTAATAATTGAATTTTAATGGATAATAAGATATTAAGACATTAAGATATTAAGACAATAAGATATTAAGTTAAAAAAAGTTAAACTATTGAAAAATAAATTAATAGTTTAACTTCTTTTAATCTCTGTAAAATCTTAATTTTCTTAAAAATTTAACTTAAAAAATTTTAAGAATTATAATAGAAGTTTCTTAAGTTTATTTTGCAAATAAAGCTCCGAAAGCTCCAAAAACACCAGCAGAAGCAAGCCCCATAATAATACCAGCTAAAACAACACCAGCCATTATTGCAATAGAACTCTTTTTAAAATCCATATCTAAAAGGCTAGCAGCAAGTGTTCCAGTCCAAGCACCTGTACCAGGAAGAGGAATACCTACAAATATAAATAAAGCCCAGTATAATCCACGTCCAGCTTTTTCTTGTAATTTTTTTCCACCTTTTTCACCCTTTTCTAGGCAAAATCTGAAAAATTTACCAATATACTTTTTATCAGACCCCCACACTAAAACTTTTCTAGCAAAGAAAAAGATAAAAGGAACAGGAAGCATATTTCCAATAATACAAGTAATATATAAAGGAATGATAGGAAGTGCATCTCCTAAAAGTGGACTAAGTCCAATAGGAACAGCTCCTCTAAGTTCTATTAATGGTACCATTGATACTAAAAAAACTACTAAATATTTTAAAAACATAGATCTTCTCCTTAAAAATAAATTATAACTATAAATATTCTACAATAATAAGGAAAATTTGTCTAGTAAAAAAAACAAAAAATAACAGGTAACCTGCTATTTTCTGTCAATTAATTTTATTACAATATGAGAAATAACAATTTTAGGAGTTATATAAAGATTTTCATTAACCATATTTGCTGAACTAGTAGCTTTAAGAACATTAGTCTTAATAGTACCAAGCTTTTTACGATATTTTTCTGCTAAAACTGTATAAACATTATTTTCTAAATCATCTAGTAAGTTTAAATCATTAGACTCATATATGTATAAAACAGAATCTAAAATATATTTAGTACCACTATACTTAAAAGAAAGATTATATCTCTCGAGTTCCTTTATGATTAAAGCTTTAATCTTGTCGTTCCCTTTTTTAGAATTAAAAGAACTAGCAATTTTTTGAATTTGAGGCTCTAAAGATTTTCTAGAATCTAAAGCTAACATAGGATTATAAATACTATATCTATCTTTAATATTTCTAATTAAACTCATATTCTTAGATATAAGAACTATATTAGGGTTTCTAATAGTATCAAAACTATATAGTTTGTCAACAAAATCTAAGGCATCATCATCGTACAACTCATCATATTTTTCATTTAAATCTAAGTCTATAAAAATTAAATCAAAAACATTATTAGCAATAGCTTTAAGAGCATCCTCATAAGTTGTAGAAACATGCCTAATAATAATTCCATCCTCATTTGTAATAGTATAATTTATTATATCTTTAGTAAAATTCAAATTATTTTCAATTATTAAACTATTAATCAATATTTTCACCACCTTTCAAATTAAAACTTTCTGCAGCTGCCTTTAAATCATCTGGAATAGTTACGTCTTTATCTGTTACAGTACCTAGTTCTATTGTTATTATGTTTTCTATATATTGGCTACCATTCATATCTTGAATCTCTCTTATTGGTAACATAGTAGATTTATCTATCCATATTTCACTGTAATTTGTACTACTATAATCAAATTTCAATACATAGCAATCTTTTCCATTATATCTTTCAGATTTGATAGTCATACCGGTTTTAACCATAAAGTCTGATGTAGACACTACAGAATAATTCATATCAAATAAAGACATAAAAGTTGAAAACGTATCAGTTATATATTCATCTTTAGAAATGTACTTGTAAAAAGTTGAAAAATTTACAACACTATTATTATCTAAAAGAAAAATGAAAGAGCTGTTAGTATTAAAATTACCATAACTAATAGATTTTATATTTTCTAACTGACCATAATAATTTGAAATTTTAGACATATATAAATCATTATAAAAGTAAATAGAAGTACTATCTAAATAATCATTATTAGAAGTATAATCTATTTTATGTTTGGAAACACTTATCTTTAAGTTATCTATATTATCTAAATTCTTAATGTTATGGTAAACAATATCAATTATATTGGTATTATTTTTAAATTTAATAGTAAAAATAGTACAAGAAGATATTATAAATATTAATAATACACATATAAAAGATTTTAAAATAAACATTCTATTTTTATATTTTTTAAAATGATTTACTTCTGTTTTATTTTCTACAGTAATTTGTTTTTCTTTGTCAGAAATATCAGATTTCATAGATTCATATAGTTTTTTACATTCAGAACAAGTATTCAAGTGCTCTTCTATAAAATCTTTAGTATCTTGTGCCACAAGATCTTCAATATAATTTGGTAGTAAATCTTGAACAATACTACATATTTGATTCTGCTTCATCTAATAATGCCTCCTTTAATTTAGTTTTTTCTCTATAAAAAGTAACTCTAGCCCACGCTTCACTTTTGTTAAGCATTTTACCAATTTCTCCAAAAGTAAAACCACCTTGAATTTTTAAATATATTACTTCTCTTGCTAGATCATCTAGTTTATGGATTTCTTCATATAATCTACGTACATATTCTTTATCACAAATATTTTCTTCAAAAACATTTTCTACTAATAAACTTTCAATGCTTTCGTCATAAGAAATCATTTTAAATCTACGAGATTTCTTAAGATAACTTTTATATTTATTCTTAGCAATTGCACATAACCAAGTACTTATGCTACACTGATTTTTAAACTTAGAAATATTCTTAATAGCAGAATAAAAAGTGTCTTGTGTAAGCTCTTCAGCAAGTTCATGGTCATTTGTTAAAGTATACAAATAGCCATAAACAAGATTAAAGTTATTTTTATATATCTTATCCATAAACTAGTAATCCTCCTTTCAAATACTCTTCTACTAAGTTAGACTCCTGAAAATCCAAAACGTTACAAAAAATGACAAAAAAATTTAAAAAATTATAAAAAAATTTTTTGTTAGTTATTTTATACTATTTTACTACATATTAAAGCATATTTTTGTCGAAGTTTGTCGAAAGTGTGATAATCTTTTTTGTATAAAGAATATTAATAAAAAAGATAGTACCTTTTTGTATAATAAGACTGGACACCTTATGTACGGAGGGCAACATTATGAAAGCAACAAGAAAAATTTTAGGCATCATGTTATCGGTAGTATTATGTATGTGCATGAGCTCTACCGCATTAGCAGCAGAAGATACCACTATTCCTGTAACAGAGGATGGCATTATTTTCACAGAAGGTGAAGAAGGAGTTATGCCACTTAGCAGTTTAAGTGGCTATGAGCAAAAAACAATCACTCCTACAGATAACACTATCTATATCAACTGCACAAGCAGTGGAAGTGGTGGAATGGGTATTACCATAAAAACTAGTTGCAGTTCTGGAACTTACACTGTTACGTATTCTGGTAAGGCAACAAGTGGAAGTGGAACAGGGATAAGCCGTACTACCATTAGAACAAATGATGAAGACAAGTATGGATCTTTATATCAAAATAATTTAAAGCAGTATAAGATTACATTTGATGTTCCTGCAGGAATTCCTAGTTTCCTTGCTCAGGTCTGGATCTACGGTTAGTACCAAAATCATAGCAATTTGTAATTTAAAATTTGTAACTTGTAATTAATCAACAATGTCCAGTCTTAAATTCCTAAATAGGTGAAAAGCCAGCTCTTCTAGGGCTGGCTTTTCAATGTGCTCTAAAATTACTCTAAACTAACTCTATACTAAAATGATATTATAATCAAAAAAATTAAAAGTAAAGAAACAAATAGCGTAAGTTTTAAGTAAAAATATAAATAAATGAGTATAAAATAATTTATTATACATTTTTTAGTATAAAATTGAAATACAATTGAATTAGGATATAATAAAAACACTCATACTACTTATAAATTTTAAATAATATGAGTGTTTTATTAAATTAAAATATTTAATTCTTATAATTAGATTATTCTTTAAATATATAATTAAATTCCCAAATTATAATTTTTCAATTTCCTCTTTAGTTAAGCCAGTAGTTTTAATAATAATTGAAATATCTACTTTTTCATTCTTCAATTTTTTTGCAATTTCTAATTGCTTTTTATTAGAACCTTCTTTAATGCCTTGGTCAATACCTTGTTTAATACCTTCTTCAACGCCTCTTTCAAAGCCAGCTTCTTCAATACCTTTTTTCTCCCAAATGTATTTTTGACGTAAATCAGCAAGGTATCTTTCATGCTCATCATTACTAATTTCTTCTAAAACTTCTTTAGCTTGTTTCATAGCTTCATCAGTATTTTCCATATCAATATCACCCGACTTTATAATAAAATTAACCCAAGTGTCTAACCTTGAATTCTCAGAATATTTCTGAACCTTGGATAATTCAATTATATAGATCTCAATTGAGTCTGTCAAGATAATGTTGCTATATTTTTCTTCTCGTAAATTCCATTTGGTCATATATTTATTAACTTTAGATGTACTAATATAATATAAAAAGAAAAGCAATAGAAAATATTAAAAAAGTAAAATAAAAATAAAATTAAAACACAAAAAAATAATTATTACTTTATTGTAATGATTATTTTTTTTATTAATATAATTTACAAATAAACAGTTTAGCGATATAATGTACTTGCAAAATTAGAAAAATTTCTAATTGCACAAAAATAAAAATATAGTTAATTATTTTAAACTATTAGGAGGTAAATATGAAATTAAACGAAATTCTAGTGGGACTAGAAGGATTAAAAGTTAGAGGAGACTTAGAAGTTGAAATAAAAAACTTAGACAAAGACTCTAGAAAAATAGGAGAAGGAAGCCTTTTTATAGCAATAAAAGGATTTGATGCAGACGGACACGAATATGTTTTAAAAGCAATAGAACAAGGCGCTACTGCTGTAATGCTACAAGAAGGTGTAAATATTGAATTAATAAAACAAATACCAAAAGAAGTAACAGTAATAGTTGCAAAAGATACAAGATATGCTTTAGCAATATGCTCATGTAACTTCTATGGAAATCCATCAAGAAAATTTAAGTTGATAGGTGTTACGGGAACAAAAGGAAAAACAACAACAACATTTATGATAAAGAAAATATTAGAAAAAGCAGGTAAAAAAGTAGGCTTAATAGGAACAATAGCAACATATATAGGAAATAAAAAATTAGAAGATAGTGATAGAACAACTCCAGAAAGCAATAAACTACAAGAAATCTTCGCAAAAATGGTAGAAGAAGGATGCGAAGTAGTAGTAATGGAAGTTTCTTCACAAAGTTTAAAATTACACAGAGTTGCAGGTTGTGATTTTGATATAGGAATATTTACAAACTTTTCAAAAGACCACATAAGCGAAAAAGAACATCCAGATATGGAAGATTATTTCAATTCAAAAGTTGAACTATTTAAAATGTGTAAAACAGCATTTATAAATGCAGATGATTTCCATGTTGCAAAATTACCCAAATACGTACCAGACTGCAACATAACAACATATGGAATAGATAACTATTGTAATGTTTTAGCAAAAGATATTACAATAACAAACTCATATGTAGACTTCAAAGTAAAAATAGGAATAAAAAATGAAAGAATAAAAACAGGAATTCCAGGAAGATTTAGCGTTTACAATTCACTTGCCGCAATATGTGTTGGCGAAAAATTAGGAGCAACAGTAGATCAAATAAAAGAGGCTTTAGAAGAAGTAAGAGTACCAGGAAGATCAGAACTTGTAGATAATAAAAAAGACCTTACAATAATGATAGACTATGCACACTCACCAGAAAGCTTAGAAAACATACTAAATGCAGTAAAATCATATACAAGAGGAAGAGTAATTTCAGTATTTGGTTGTGGAGGGGATAGAGACACTACAAAACGTCCAATAATGGGGGAAATATCAGGAAGAATTGCTGACTTTACAATAATAACATCAGATAACCCACGTACAGAAGATCCACAAAAAATAGTATACCAAATAGAAGAAGGAATAAAGAAAACAAAGGGAAAATATACTGTAATAGTAGATAGAATAGAAGCAATAAGAGAAGCAATAAAAATGGCAGACAAAAAAGACATAATAGTTCTTGCAGGTAAAGGACATGAACCATACCAAGAAATAAATGGGGTAAAACACCCATTTGACGAGAGAATTATAGTAAATGATATTATAGATAAAAAAATATAGAAAACAAGAATATTTGAAGTAGAGAATTAATAATAGAGAATTAATAAAACAAACTAACTCTAATTTAAATAAAGTAGGAGGAAAAAATGGAATTTCAGGTAAAAGTATTAGTATTAAGCTTTATTTTAACAGTAGTAATATCACTAGTAATTATACCAATACTTAGAAAATTAAAAGTAGGACAAATAGAAAGAGATGACGGACCACAAAGTCATCTAAAAAAACAAGGGACACCAACAATGGGTGGAATAATAATTATAATTAGTATGGTAATAGTTTGTGTAGGATTATATTTCTACTATACAAAGAAAAGGCTAGAACCAGAAATAGCAAAAAACATTGTACCACTATTATTAGTATCAATAGGATTTGGAATTATAGGATTTATAGATGACTTTAAAAAATTAGTATTAAAAAATACAAAAGGATTGAAACCAGCAGCAAAAATGGCAGGGCTTTTAATTGTAGCAGTAGCATATACTATCTTTTTAACTAAAGTAATGGGAAACGGAACAGATATATTTATTCCATTTGCAAAAACATATATAACAATGCCAATATGGTTATACATTCCATTTGCAATATTTGTAATGTTAGCAACAACAAACGCAATAAACCTAACAGATGGAATAGATGGGCTGTCTAGCAGTGTAACAACAATTATTCTTACTTGCTTAACTGTAATAGGAATAATACTTAATGTAAAAGAAATAACTCTATTTGGAAGTGCTTTATCAGGAGCCTGTTTAGGGTTCTTACTATTTAACCTTTACCCATCAAAAGTAATGATGGGAGATACAGGTTCACTTCTTTTAGGAGGAGCCGTATCTGCAATGGCATTATACTTAAAAATGCCACTATTATTAGTAATAATAGCAATAATACCAGTAATAGAAACATTATCAGTAATGATACAAGTAGTTTACTACAAAAAAACAGGAAATAGAATATTTAAAATGGCACCATTACATCATCACTTTGAATTATCAGGATGGAAGGAAAACAAAGTAGTTTCAGTATTTAGCATAATTACATTAGTAGCTTGCATTATTGGACTTCTAGCAATTTAAAGGCTTAACTATTCGCAAAATGATAGAATATTCAATAAAAATAATGATAGAATAAAATGTTCAATCAGAGAAAAGGAGAAAAGAAATGCCTAACACAAAGGTAAAAAATAAGGAAAACAAAAACTTAAAACAATTTGACTTTATATTGTGCATAACAGTATTTTTATTACTTGCATTAGGTATTGTAATGGTACTATCTGCAAGTGCACCAACTGCACTTAGTGAAGATGGAAATAGCTATTCATATGCTATAAGGCAAAGTGGATTTGCAATAGTAGGAATAGTGTGTATGTTTATTATATCTAAAATAGATTATAAGATATATAAAAGATTTTACAAAGTAGCATACATAGTAGCAATAGCAGCATTATTTTTAGTAGTAATTCCACATATAGGAATAGAACGTAATGGTGCAAGAAGATGGGCTAACTTAGGATTTGGACAATTCCAACCATCTGAAATTGCAAAAATTGCATTAATAGTATTTTATGCTGGATATTTAACAGATCATAGAAATGAATTAAATACATTTAAAGGCGGATTCTTAAAACCAATAATCTTACTGGGTATACCAATTTTAATACTATATAAAGTACAAAACCACTTAAGTGCATCAATAATAATAGTAATGGTAGTATCAATAATGATGTTAATGGCAGGAACAAGATTAAAAGACTTTATAAGTGGTGGAATAACCTTTGGTTCGATAGCAGCTGCCGCAATGCTATTTATGTCTCAAATAAAAGGCGGAGGCGAAAGCGGAGAAGGTAGCTTCCGTATGGCCAGAATATTATCATTTTTAGACCCATGGGCAGATGCCTCTAAAACAGGATGGCAAGTTGTGCAAGGACTATATGCAATAGGTTCAGGAGGACTATTTGGAGTAGGATTAGGAAATAGTAAACAAAAGTATTTATACATACCAGAACCACACAATGACTTTATATTTGCAGTATTAGCAGAAGAATTAGGATTTGTAGGTTGTTTAGTAGTAATAGCATTATATGGAGTATTTATATGGAGGGGAATACTAACTTCAATGAAAGCAAAAGACTGTTTTGGAAGTTTACTTGCAGTAGGAATAACATCTCTAATAGGAATACAAGCAATAATGAATATTGCCGTTGTTACATCTTCAATGCCAGCAACAGGAATTTCACTTCCATTCTTCAGCTATGGAGGAACATCACTTTTAATTCTATTATGCTGTGTAGGAGTACTACTTAATATTTCAAGATCTACAACTAAAGTATAAAAGCATTTCACAAAGCTTTTGAGAAAGGAACATTAGTAAAAATGAAAGTAATAATTGCAGCAGCAGGAACTGGTGGTCATATAAACCCAGGAATTGCAATAGCTAATAAAATAAAACAAATGGAACCAGAATCTGAAATAATATTTATAGGAACAAGTAGAGGGTTAGAAAATGACTTGGTACCAAGAGCCGGTTATGAGCTAAAACAAATAAATGCTTATGGGTTTGACAGACACATAAATATAGAAAATATAAAAAAAGCTATAAAAACGTTTAAATCCTTAGGAGAAGCAAAGAAAATAATAAAAGAATTTAAACCAGATGTGGTAATAGGTACAGGCGGATATATTACAGCAGTAGTAGGAAGTATGGCAAAAAAATGTAAAGTACCAGTAGTATTGCATGAAAGCAATGCCTTTCCAGGAATGGCAGTAAAAATGCTTGAAAAAAAGGCAGATATAATATTAGTAGGATTTGAAGATGCAAAAGAAAGACTTACAAAGTCTAAAAATGTTGTTGTAACAGGAACACCAACAAAAATAAAAAATAAAAATTATAGTCAAGAAGAAAAAGAAAAAATACTATCAAATTTAAACTTTAAAAACAAATTACCATATGTATTAGTATTTGGAGGAAGCCAAGGAGCAAAAAGTATTAACGAAAGCATAATACAAATAATAAAAGAAAACAAAAACACAAATTACAATTTAATATGGGCAACAGGAAACGATGCATATGAAAAAATAACATCAATGTTGGAAAAAAATAATATTGATGTGAACAAACTAGAAAATACAAAAATAATACCATACATATATAATATGGAAGAAATTCTAAATGCAGTAGATTTAGTTGTATCAAGAAGTGGAGCAATGACAATAACAGAAATTTCAAATGTAGGAGTACCCGCAATATTTATACCATATCCATATGCAACAGAAAATCATCAAGAATATAATGCAAAAGTACTAGAAAAATTGAATGCTGCTAAAATAATATTAGACAAAAATTTAACAGCAAACAAACTACATAGTGAAATAAGCAATATAATAAGTAATCCACAAAAACTTAAAGAAATGGGAAAAAACGCTAGTAAAAATTCAGTAAATAATGTTGAAGGTTTAATTTATGATGAAATAAAAAGTTTATGAGAAATTCATAAACTTTTTATATTGTTAATTATTTATCTTTCCAAAAGTCAATTCTTTTGCAGGCATTCCGAAAAGTGAGCGAAGCTTCTCAATAATAATTTGTAAGATGCTTCTTTCATAAGGAACAAGTGCAAGTTCAGGATTATCAAGAGCCTCATATTTCTCTTCTAATTTTACCATCATATTAATATAATAATCATTAAAGAAAGTATAATTTTCATTAGTTCCCAATAAATCTTTATAATGATATAATTTCTTTCTAAAATCTTCTATTTCTTGTGCAGAATAAATGCTATTTAAAGCAGTATTAAAATAAGAAGTTATTATTAAATTTTGTGTCTCAAAAAAAGTATCTTTAATAATTTTCTTATAAATACCAATTTTAGTTGAAGCTTTTGCAATAAAAATATCACTTAAATTTTCTTTTTCTATTTTAGAAGATAAAGCTATCATTTTTTCTTCTGTATCTAATATTTTTTCTAAATTAGAATCTATTTTCTTATAAGTACTCTCACCACATAAACTTATAAAAGACTTTACAAATTTATTGTTACCATTAATAGTACTTTCAAACAACACATTTTCTCCAGTAACATATCCCATTTGAGCAACTAAATTACAAATAATAGGATAATAGTTAGGAGTAACTGTATTAAATTCTATATCATAATATTTAACAGTTTCTACTTCAGAATTTAAAGCTTTAGAAGCCATAAGTTGAACAGCACCCTCATTTAAAGCCATTCCATGAATTTTCATTCCAGTAAAATCACATAATCCTAATCTATATAATACATTTTTCTTATCTTTTTGTTCTTGATATGCGTGTATAAATTCATGAACAGCATATTTCTTCATATCATCAAGGCTAAGACCTTTTTTAAAATATATAGAAGAATTTTTATAAAAATAACTTGCTTCTCCCATACTAGCTGGAATATTAGCAATATACATAGGAATACATGAAATTTTTATAAATAAATTATTATATTTAAAACCATAAAAAGGAAATGCGGACATCAATTTATCTGCTACAAACTTTGCAATTAAAGTAACACTTAAAGTATCAAGTGGTTTTATAACTGTAATTCCATCCTTTTTTAAATCTTTTTCTATATTCATAAATTTCTCCTTCGTGTTCAAAATAACAATTATATTATACATCATAAAAACAAAAAATGAGTTACAGGAGTATTAAGGTTGTATTACATTTCTGTGACTTAGATGTAAAAAAATTATAAAAATTTAAATAAAAATAGGAAAATATGTTATAATAGTAAAGAAAATAATAGCAAGGAGGAAAAAAATATGAAATCAGGAAAAATAGTATTAGTAGGAACAGGATTTGTTGGAATGAGCATGGCATATTCTATGTTAAATAGAGGAGGCGTAGGAGAACTTGTTTTAATAGACATAGACAAAGAAAAGACAATAGGAGAGGAAATGGATTTATCTCATGGACTTCCATTTGCACCTCAAAAAATGGTAATAAAAGCAGGAGATTACAGCGACTGTAAAGATGCTGAAATAGTAGTTATAACTGCAGGTGTAGCACAAAAACAAGGAGGTCAAACAAGACTTGAACTTGCAGAAGTAAACACTAAAATAGTAAAAGAAATAACACAAAACATAATGGCAAGTGGGTTTAATGGAATAATAATTGTTGCATCAAATCCAGTAGATTTAATGTCATATGTAGTATATAAAGTATCTGGACTTCCAAAAAACAAGGTAATTGGTTCAGGAACAGTATTAGACACAGCAAGACTTCGTTATATGATAGCAGAATATATGAATGTATCAAGTAAAAACGTACACGCATATATAATGGGAGAACATGGAGATTCATCTTTTGTACCATGGGACCATTGCTATATTGGATGCAAAAAATTAATAGATGTAATGAAAGACAATAACCATCCAATAGAAGATTTAGAAAAAATACATCAAGGCGTTGTAAATGCAGCATACGAGATAATAGAAAAGAAAAAAGCAACATATTATGGAATAGGAATGTCTTTAAATAGATTAGTAAGAGCAATATTAGATGATGAAAACTCTATATTAACAGTATCTACGTACTTAGAAAATGGAGAGTTCGGACAAGATGATATATATATTGGAGTACCAGCAATAATAAATAAAGACGGTGTAAGAGAATTATTAAAATTAGATTTAAATAAAGAAGAACAAGAAAAACTAGACAATAGTTGTAATCTAATAAAGAAAATGAGAGAAGATTCTATAGAAAAAATAATTGAAGAGTAAAACTCTTGATTTAATTTATGTTAAGTGATATAATATACAATATAAAAATTATTCGGAGGTTTGTGTATGTATACACAAAATTTTATGATTGAGATTCGGAGAAAAAACTTTTATCTTGTAAAGGATTTAAGAACAGAAGAAACAATAGAAGTAGAAACTCACATTATAGAAGAAATAGAAAAAGAAACAGATGAGAATAAAGATAGCATTGTTACTTTATTTGCACAAATATATACTATTTGTAAAAATACTCACTATGTTAGAAGAGAAGAATTGGTAATAAAGGAAGAATGCTTAATTTTTTCTCTTGAAGATTTACTACTTGGATATTCAGCAGAAACACTTGCAGAGGCTTTTGAAGATATGAAATACTTTGAAATAAAGCAAATATTAGAAGCTGAATCTCCAATAGAAGAACTGAAGAAAAAAATTTAAAATAATACAAAATCCCAAAAGCTTATGGCTTTTGGGATTTTGGGTATAAAAGGAAAGTTTGAAGAGAATCCATAAATATTACACAGGAAAATAAATATAAATGTGTAACTAATTATAAAAAAGTAACATAAAAACATTGAAAAAACAAAGAAAATATTATATAATAGTTAACGTAAACTAAAAACAGAGATTTCAAAGTTCAAATGAACTAGAAAAGGAGAAAAAATGGAAAAAAATGCAATGCAGTTATTAAATGATTTGATTCTTGAAAAAAACAGCCGTATATGTGCAGGCTTAGATGTCAAATGGGAAGATATCCCGGATGCATTTAAGAAAGAGTTTGGCTGGGATGATGAAAAAGGTGAAGAGAATATGGAAGACTTTTCACAAATCATCTACAAGTATTGCGAGAAGTACATCGATGCTGTAGCAGACATTGTTCCCGTAGTTAAAATTAACAGCGCGTTCTTTGAAAGAGAGCATTTGGAGGATCTGTACTTAGAGGTTGCTTTCTATGCAAGAGAAAAGGGGTTGTTTGTTATTGGCGACCTTAAGCGGGCAGATATTGGCTCTACTTCAGAAGCATATGCACAGGCGTTTTTGGCAGCAGGTATGCCTTTTGATGCAATTACCATTAACCCTTACTTTGGAGCAGATGGAGTAATGCCGTTCTTAAAGTTGGCAAAGGAAAATGGAAAGGGCGTATTTGTTCTTGTTAAGACTTCCAACAAGTCTTCAGCAGAAATTCAGGACTTGAGACTTGAAGACGGAAGATACGTTTATGAAGCAGTAGCAGATTTAGTTCTTAAGTGGGCAGAAGAGGTTGATCCTGAAAACTCTGAGGGATATTTGCAACCAAATTATCCGATAGTAGGAGCAGTAGTAGGAGCAACTCATCCAGAACAAGCTGAAGAATTGAGAGCACAAATGTGGAAAACTTTTTTCTTGGTACCTGGATATGGAGCACAGGGAGCAACAGCAGATGATGTAGCTGTAAATTTTGATAGTGATCGCGGAATTGGCGCCATTGTAAATTCTTCAAGAGGGATTATGAATGCCTACAAAAAAGATTACTGGAAAGAAAAGTATTCTGGAGAAACATGGGCAGAAGCAGCTAGAGCAGAGGCAATTCGGGCTACAGAAGAAATTAATCAGGCAATTAACAAATATTATGGTTTAGATATTTGTTAATTAGTAATTACTAAATAAAAAACTAGATAGGAGTAATACTCTTATCTAGTTTTCTTTTATCTTACAACAATATTATAAATTTTATTTTTAACATAAATTTCTTTAACAATTGTTTTTCCTTCAAGTAATCCACATATTGTTTCATTTTTGTG
>CAKPGD010000016.1 GCA_934154515.1 uncultured Clostridia bacterium | reverse complement strand
GAGTTAGACCATATGCCAACAAAAGAAGAAATGAAAAATATAGAAAATAATTTAATATATGTAGGTATGGTGGGAATGATAGATCCTCCAAGAGAAGAAGCAAAGGTTGCAGTAGAAAAATGTAAAAAAGCAGGAATTAAAACAGTAATGATAACAGGCGACCATAAAATTACAGCAACAGCAATAGCAAAACAGCTTGGAATACTAGAAAATGATGATGAGGCTATAACCGGTGCAGAACTTGAAAAAATGTCTCAAGAAGAATTAGAAGAAAAAGTTAGACATTATAGTGTATATGCAAGAGTAAGCCCGGAGCATAAAGTTAGAATAGTAAGAGCATGGCAAAAAAACGGCGATGTAGTAGCTATGACGGGAGATGGTGTAAATGATGCACCAGCACTAAAAACAGCAGATATTGGTTGTGCAATGGGAATGGTAGGAACTGATGTTGCAAAAGAAGCGGCAGATGTAATATTAACAGATGACAATTTTGCAACAGTAGTGTCAGCAGTAGAAGAAGGAAGACGTATATATGATAATATATTAAAATCAATACAATTTTTGCTATCAAGCAATGTAGGAGAAATAGTAGTATTGTTTGTAGCAATATTAATAACTCCATTTTTAGGAAAGACGTTTAATATAGATATAAACTTAATAGAAGTACTTTTACCAGTTCACATATTGTGGATTAACCTAGTAACAGATTCACTTCCAGCATTAGCATTAGCTTTTGACCCAGCCGAAAGCGATATAATGGAAAGAAAGCCTCTTGATACGAAGAAAGGTATATTTACAAAAGGTATGACATGGAGAGTGGTATACCAAGGAATAATGATAGGACTTATTACACTTGCAGCATTCATAATAGGTCTTGCAACTCCTGAAAAAGATATACCTAATATGGTTAAATATGAGGGAAGAATATACTCAGTAGAAGAAATTAGTAATATAGATGAAATAATATCTAATGGAGGAGAATATGTTTCAAAAGAAGAAGTAAAAGTAGAAATAGGGCAAACAATGGCATTTACAGTTTTAGCATTATCAGAACTTGTACACGTATTTAATATAAGAAACAATAAAAAATCTATATTTAAAACAGGAATTACAAATAATAAAAAGCTTTTACTTGCAATAGGTGCATCAGCAGCATTAATGCTTATAATATTAGTTGTGCCAGCATTAAGACACGTATTTAGTATACCAATACTTCCAGCACAAAACATAATAGAAGTAGTTTTATTGGTATTTTCACCGTTTGTAATTGTTGAAATATTTAAAGCATTAAAGATAAATACAGTGAAAGATGAATAGAACTTACAGTAGGCTAGTTAAAGGTCTACTGTCTTTTTATATGCATATAATATAAAAGGCACGATAAAAGATAAAATTTATGTAGTGTAAAAAGAGATAATAGTATAGTATTTTTATACTTATGTAAAGTAAAAAAGAACCATAATTTGACAAAATGAGGCAAATATGCTATACTTAAGAAGTGGCGTGCGAAAAACACCGCCAGAAAGGATGTTGAAAAAATGAAAAATAATAGTGAATGTGCCCTGAAAGTAAATTATATATTATATATAATAGTTGCATTAGTTATGATGGGAACAAGTATCCACTTATTTAGTACAATACAAGATAAAACACAAATAGCAAAAGAAAATGAAGAAAATATGGCAGAAGAAGTACAAGTAGCAGAACTTTCAGAAGAATTTGAAAGAGATATTACTTTAACTACTAGATCAGAAGTAGAAAGAAAAGTAGATTTAACTTCAAGATCAGAAATAGAAAGAAATATTATTTCAAATGTAGCAGGAGCATCAGAAAACTTAAAATACAAAACAATAGATGAAATTGAAATATCAAGAAATATGGATTTAACACAAAGATGTGGTATATCAAGACAAGATTTTATAACATTAATGGAAAATTTAAAAGTCGATTATTCAGGATTTTTTGGGGAAAATGCAGGAATAATATATGACTTATGTGAAAAATATGAAATAAATGAAATATTCTTCTGTGGATTAATTGCAGGAGAATCTGGATGGAATATATGTTCAAACCACAAAAATACAAATAATTATATAAGTATGATGTCAGGTGGAAAATTAATAAAATATGCAACACCAGAAGAAGGGCTAGAAGCAGCAGCTAAATTATTACACAATAAATATTTAACACCAGGTGGAGGATGTTATTATGGAAAAACATTATCAAGTGTTCAAAAATGTTTTTGTCCTAATTCATCAACTTGGGTAGGTTTAATATATGGTTGTATGAAACAAGTTGTAAAATAATAAAAAATAAAAATTTAATAAGGGGCTATAAACAATAAATGTTTATGCCCCTTTTAAAAATGAAAAAATATGATATAATGAGGAGGAAAAATGAAGTTAGATATTTTAAAAAATATAGAAAAAGTAGCAGAAAAAATAAATGTAAGTGATTTTATAAAACAGCTTACAGAAAGGTTAGAAATTATGGAAAAAGAGTTAGTAATAGATAGATTTGAAGGAAAATTTGCAGTATGTGAAGATAGAGAATCTGGAAAAATGTACAATATAGAAATAAATAGTTTGCCAAGAGACGTAAAGGAAGGAAATGTAATAAAACTAGAAAATGGAAAATATGTGATGTCAAAAGAAAAAGAAGAAAAAATAGCAAACGAAATAAAAAATAAAATGGAAGATTTATGGAATTAGAAAAAACGTAAAAACAAAAGAAATAATAAGGAGAACATAACATGAGAAAAAGTAGAAAAATATCAAAGAAAAATTTAACAGTTGAAATAATAATAGGAATATTAGCTTTAATAATTACTACAATATATGGTTATAATTTAGAAAATAACAATGAAAACACGCAAGAAAGTCAAAATATAGAAACAATAACTGCAAAAGAAATGCAAAACGTTGAACTTACAGGAGCAGAAAGGATAAAAATATATTTCTTTGATGTAGGACAAGCAGATTCAATATTACTTACAAGCAATGAACAAACAATGTTAATAGATGCAGGAGCAAATGAAACAGGAAAAACGGTAGTAAAAAACTTACAAAACTTAGGAGTAACAAAAATAGACTATTTAGTTGGAACGCATCCTCATGAGGATCATATAGGTGGATTAGATGATGTTATAAATAATTTTGAAATAGGAACAATTTATATGCCTAAAATTCAAACAAACACAAAAAATTTCGAAGATGTACTAGACGCAGTAAAGAATAAAAACTTAAAAATAACAGCTCCAAAGGTAGGAGACACATTTAATGTAGGAAATATTAATTGTGAAATAATGTCTTGTGATTCGAAACTTGCCGAAAAAGAAAACAACTTAAATTTATCATCAATAGTAATAAGAGCAGAGTTCAAGGAACAAAGCTATCTATTTATGGGAGATGCAGAAACAAAAAACGAAAATTCAAGAACATGGAAACAAGCAAATGTATTAAAAGTAGGACACCATGGATCAGATACAAGTAGTTCTAAAAATTTCTTAAATCAAATAAAACCACAAATAGCAATAATACAAGTAGGAAAAGATAATAGCTATGGTCATCCAAAACAGGAAATATTAAATAGATTGGCAAAACTTGGAATATTAATATATAGAACAGATGAAAAAGGAAATATATTGCTTGAAAGTGATGGAATAAATAATAAAATTTCTTTTTATAAGTAAATCTTGAAAAAATGATAGCACTATGATATACTAAAAATGTAGCAAAGTAGAAGACTTTTAAGCCAACAAATGCTGGAGAAAGGAAAAAATATGGCAAAACGGATCTTAAAAACTGTGTTAAAAATTGTTAAGATATCGGCAATAGTATCATTGTCGTATGCGTTTTTTGTAACTGTTATGTACCTGCTTACCCCAAAGCTTGTAAAAGTCAATCATAAAGATGATTATGATGACCACTTTGTTGATGAAGAAATCGAAAAAGAAGAGTAGAGGAGGACATATAGTATGAATAATATTGCAGAATGCATAGGATTCGATGATATTACTATGGAGGATATCGAATTTTTAAGGCAGAAGATAAAAGAACGTGACGAAAGGGAGAATTAAAAAACAAATAAGGGGCACGGTTAGTAAGATTTATTAACTGTGTCCCTTATTTGTTTAAATATAATTATAAATTTAAAATGTAAAAATTTTTAAAAAAAGAAAATAAGGTATTGACAAATACAAAACAAATGTTTATAATATTTTTAAGGGAATTTATAAAAATAGGTGTTAAAAATGGAAAGACAAATATTACATGTAGATGTTAATAATGCTTTTTTATCTTGGTCAGCAGTAGAAATGCTAAAAAACGGGGAAAATTTGGATATAAGAACTATACCCGCAGTAATAGGCGGAGACGAAGAGAGTAGAAAAGGAATAGTTCTTGCGAAAAGTAATCTTGCAAAGCAAGTAGGAATCCAAACAGGAGAACCAATATTTTTTGCAAGAAAAAAATGTCCAAGTTTAAGAATATTTAAAGGAGATTTTTCAGTATACAGAAAATATTCAAACGCTTTATATAACCTCATATTAGAATATACGGATAAAATAGAAAGATTTTCAATAGATGAATGTTTTTTAGATATGACAGAATATATACCAAAAGGAAAAACTTTATTAGAAATAGGTTATGAAATAAATAAAAGAGTAAAAGAGGAACTAGGTTTTACAGTAAATGTAGGGGTAGCACATAATAAACTTCTTGCAAAAATGGCATCAGATTTCCAAAAACCAGATAGGGTACATACATTATTTGAAAATGAAATAGAAACAAAAATGTGGACTCTTCCAATATCAGAATTATTTATGGTAGGAAGAAGAAGCTTACCTAAATTTTATAAAATGAGAATAAAAACAATAATGGATTTAGCAGAAAAAGATGAAAAAGAGTTAATAAAAGCATTTGGAAAATATGGAAAAATGATATGGGAATATGCAAATGGAATAGATAATTCTGAAGTGGCATATGAAAAAGAAAAGCCAAAAGGAATAGGAAATTCAATAACATTGCCATATGACTATTCAAATATGGAAAAACTAGAAGAAGTATTATTAGCATTAGTAGAGCAAGTAACATATAGACTAAGAAACTATAATATGCTTGCAGAAGTAGTAAATGTACAAATAAAAACAAATGAATTTAAAGTATTCTCTCATCAAAGAAAACTAATGGCACCGACAGATAACACAAAAATAATATTAGAAGAAGCAAAAAAGCTATTACATGAATTATATAACAAAATTCCTGTAAGATTAATAGGAGTTCGTGTAGATAAACTCTGCGAAAAAGATGAAGTACAACTTTCTTTATTTGATAACACATCACAAAAACAGAGTAAAATAGATAAAGTAGTAGATAGTATAAAAGAAAAATATGGTTATAATAAAATAACAAGAGCAGGAAAAATGAATTTAGATAAAAGCATAAAATTCAAAGAATAAAAGCAAAAATACAATTGACAAGAATAATAAAAAATAATATAGTAAAAAATAGTTAAATAAAAAAGTAAAATAAATAATGAAGTGGAGGTATAAAATGGCAATAATAATTGATGGAAAAGAGTTAGCAAAAAAAATAAGAGGACAGGTTAAAGAAGAAGTAATAAAATTAAAAGAAAAAGGAATTCAACCAAAACTTGCAGTTATAATGGTTGGAGAAGATCCAGCATCAAAAGTATATGTTAGAAATAAAAGTAAAGCATGTATAGAAGCAGGGATAGAGTATGAAGAATTCATATTAAGTGAAAAAATAGAAATGAGCGAGCTTTTAGAATTAATAGAAACACTAAACAATAGAAAAGACATTCATGGAATATTATTGCAAAGTCCGATACCAAAACATTTAGATATATACAAAGCATTTGAAACAATAGATTTCAGAAAAGATGTAGATGGTTTTAATCCAATAAACATCGGAAGATTAGCTTTAAATAGACAGACATTTATATCATGTACTCCATATGGAATAGTAAAAATGTTTGAAGAGTATGACATAGATTTAAAGGGGGCAAATATTGTTATACTCGGAAGAAGTAATATAGTAGGAAAACCACTTGCACAATGTTTATTAAATAAAGATGCAACAATTACAATTTGTCATTCTAAAACTAAAAATATAGAAGAAATAACAAGAAATGCAGATATATTAATTTCAGCAATAGGACAACCAAAGTTTGTTAAAGCAGATATGGTAAAAGAAGGAGCAGTTGTAGTAGATGTAGGAATAAATAGACTAGAAACAGGAATTGTAGGAGATGTAGATTTTGAAGAGGTAGAGAAAAAAGCATCATATATAACTCCAGTACCTGGAGGAGTTGGACCTATGACAATAGCAATGCTTTTAAATAACGTTGTTATTGCTAGTAAATTTTTAAACGAGGAATATTAAAAGTAAATAAGGGGCTTATCAAAAAAGATAGGCTCTATTTTTGTTTAATTATAAAAATTAGGAAGGAGAATATAATTATTAAAATGAATGAAAAATTATATTGGATATGGCTTTCAAGAATAAGAAAATTAGGAAGCATAAAGACACAAAAATTATTAGAAAAATTTAAAACACCAGAAAATATATGGAAAGCACAAGAAAAAGAATTAAAAGAGATAGAAGGAATAGGAGAAGAAATTGCAAAGGAAATACTAAATGATGAGTATAGAAAAAATCTAGAAATGTATGAAAAATATATGAAAACAAATAAAATAGATTTAATAAATATATATGACAAAGAATATCCAGAAAAATTAAAAGAAATATATGATAAACCGATTACACTTTATATTAAAGGAAATAAAGAAATATTAGATGAATTTTCACTTGCAATAATAGGATGTAGAGAAAATTCTGAATATGGCAAAAAAGTTGGAAGCAAATTATCATATGATATTGCAAAAAAAGGAATAGTAACTATAAGTGGACTTGCAAGAGGAATAGATAGTATAGCTCATAAATCAACTCTTATGGCTAAAGGGAAAACAATAGCGATTATAGGAAGCGGAATAGATAATATTTACCCACCAGAAAATAAGAAATTAGTAGATGAAATAGTAAAAAATGGAGGTGCAGTTGTTTCGGAATATGTAATAGGAACAAAAGCAGAAAAAATGAATTTTCCAGCAAGAAACAGAATAATAAGTGCACTTTCTGATGGAGTAATTGTAATAGAAGCAAAAAAGAAGAGTGGAACTATGATAACTGTTGATTTTGCATTAGATAATGGAAAAGAAGTTTTTGCTGTGCCAGGCAATATAACAAGTATAAATTCAGAAGGAACGAATGAGCTAATTAAGCAAGGAGCAAAGTTAATAACAAATGCAGAAGAAATATTAGAGGAGTTTTCTTTATAGCTCTTTTATATTTGCATACACTATGTTATAATGCAAAAAAAGAAAGAGGTAAATATGCAAAAATATATATTAAAAATAAAAGATTTAGAAATACCATTAGAAATTCAAAACTACAAAACATCAAAAGGTGTAAACATCTACTTTAGAGGAGATACACTAAAAATAACAAAATCGCCATATATAGCTAAAAAGGAAACAGATAAAATAATAAGAGAAAACGAAGAAAAAATATATAAGACATATAAGAAAATATTAGACTCAAATACAATAAGCAAAAGAGGAATATGGCAAAATGAAAATGAAATTTTGTATGGTGGAGAAAAATATAAAATAAAAATAGAATATAAAGATGATAATAAATTTATATTAGAAATAGATAAACAGAATAAAGAAATTCAAGTTAAAGTACCAAAAGATATGACAGAGGAAGAAGAAATAGAATATATAAGAAAGACTTTTAAAAATTTATTAAAAAATAATACAGAAGTAATAATAACAGAACGATTACCATATTGGGCAGATGAAATGCAACTTAAATATAATAGCGTAAAAGTAAGAGACGCAAAAACAAAATATGGAAGTTGTGCACCAAAAACAAAAGCTTTACATTTTAGTAGTAGACTTGCAATGCTTTCAAAAGAATCAATAGATGCTATAATAGTACATGAATTATGCCATTTAGTGTATCCAAACCACAGCAAAGATTTTTATAACTTATTAGAAAAATACATACCAAATTATAAAGAGATAGATAAAAATTTAAATAAAACTGCAAGTCTAATAAATATATAAAACAATAAATGTCAACGTGAATATAAATACATAAAATAATAAAATTATAGAAATATAGCACAAATATATAAAAACAAAATAAAACTAAAAAATATAGCACTTTAAAAATTGTTATGATATAATTCAAAAAGCAGAAGAAAAATAAAAAATAATGGGGTAAATATGGAAAATGAAGTTTTAGAAAAAGAAAAAGCAACAAATGAAATAACAATTGAAACAGCAGAAAATAAAATATTAAAAAATAAAAAAAGAAAAAACATAGAATTATATAAAAAATACAAAGTATTTTCGTATGATTTGTTATTTTATTATGCAATAATATATTTATTTTTAACAATAGAAAAAGGAATTAGTGCAGCAGAAGTTCTACAATTTGACGCATTCTATGTCCTTTTTAAATCTATATTACAAATTCCATCAACAATTTTAATAGAAAAAATAGGAAAAAGAAAAAGCTTAATAATAGCGAACTTTGTAAATGTAGTACATATTTTAATAATAATACTTGCACCTAATTTTAAATGGTTATTAGTATCACAATTTTTATGTGCTTTTGGCTTTATAATAAAGGCAACATGTGAAACAGATATGCTATATGATTCCATAGAACACGGAGAAAAAAGAGGAAGCATATTTGCAAAAATAGATGGAAAAGCAAATGCAAGACATTATTATATTGAAGCAATTTCATCAGTAATATCAGGTTTTTTATTTATTATAAACCCATATATACCAATGATACTATGTTTGTTAATTTTAATATTTTCTGCTGTAATGTCAGTAAAATTTGAAGATATACAAGGAAAACTAAAGAAGACAAGAATATCAGACAATCTAAGAGAATTAAGATATTCTTTTAGAAATATAATCAAATCAAAAAGATTAGTTAGTTTACTTTTGTTTAATGCATTAATGATAGGAATGATAAAGATATTACAAAACTTGAGAAATACGGTGTTACTAGAAGTGGAAATGCCAGAACAATATTTTGGAATTATATTTGCAATAATGGGAATAATTGCGGGAATATCTGCTAGAAATCAAGAAAGAATACATAAAAAATTTAGAAACAAAACACTAACATTTTTAGCTCTTCCAATGGCATTTTCATGCTTGTTTATGGGAGTTGTTTTAATGCTTAATATGAAATTTGAAATAAATGTTTCAATAATATTAGTATTATTTGCAATTCAATACATAATGAAAGGACCTTATTATGTGCTAATAAAAAGGTATTTAAATAATTTCACAAATAGCGAAAAGAGAGTTAAAATTGCAACGGTAAATAATCTAATCGAAAATTTAATAGCATCAATATTAATATTTGGAGCGTCTTCAATATTAGATATATTACCAATAAATATAACATTATTAATAATAGGTTGTGTAGGTATTATGCTATTTGTTTTATTATTAGATAAAATGAGAAGCACAGTAGGACTAAAAATGGAAGACTACGGTAAGAGAGAAATTTTATAAAAATTATACATAAAATTTATAAAAATTATACATAAAATTTATTGACAAAAAGTACAAGTTAATAGATAATATAAAAGGATAAAAAAGAGAAAAACAGAAGCAAAATTTCAAAAAATCACTAAGGAGGAAAAATAAAAATGTATATATTTAACAAAATAACTGTAAACCCACAGTTACCAAAAAGAATAGAAAAACTAGGAAAAGTAGCAAATAATTTATGGTGGTCATGGAATACGGAATTTCTAAGACTATTTAAAAAAATAGACATAGATTTATGGGAGAATGTAAACAAAGATCCTGTTAAATTCTTAAGACTCGTATCACAAGAAAAATTAGAAGAAGCAGCTACTAATTCTAGTTTTTTACGTGAGTATGACAAAATAGTGGAAAACTTTGAAGATTATATAAATAGTAAAAACACATGGTATGCAAGAAATTATCCAAATAATACATCAGACTTAATAGCATATTTTTCAGCAGAATATGGATTAGATCAGATAATTCCAATATATTCAGGAGGACTTGGAATATTATCAGGTGATCATTTAAAATCTGCAAGTGATTTAGGTATTCCAATAGTGGCAGTAGGTCTACTATATAAAAATGGATATTTTCATCAAAAAATAAATGGATATGGAATGCAAGAAACAGAATATAAAAGCTTAGATATAGATTCATTACCAATTACACCAGTAAAAGATGAAGAAGGAAAAGATTTAATAATATATGTGAAATTTCCAAAGAGAAGACTTTATCTAAAGGTATGGAAAATACAAGTTGGAAGAGTTACATTATATTTAATGGATTCTGATATAGAAGAAAACAACGAAGAATATAGAAACATAACAACAACACTTTATGGTGGAGACCAAGAAATGAGAATTTCACAAGAAATAGTTCTTGGAATGGGAGGAGTTCGATTACTAAAAACTCTAGGATTAGAACCCACAATATACCATATGAACGAAGGACATTCTTCTTTCTTAATATTAGAACTTATTAAAGATATGATGAAAGAAAAAGAAGTATCTTTCGAAATGGCAAGAGACATAGTATCTTCAAAAACAGTATTTACAACACATACACCAGTACCAGCAGGAAATGATATATTCCCATTAGATTTAGTAGAAAAATATTTTAAAGATTATTGGGATAGATTTGGAATATCAAAAGAAGAATTCTTTAAATTAGGAATGAAACCAGACCCAGAACAAAGTTCAGGATTCAACATGGGAATACTTGCACTTAAAGTAGCAGGAAAGAAAAATGGAGTAAGTAAATTACATGGTGCTGTATCAAGAGAATTATTTGCAGAAGTATGGCCCGAAATATCACCAGATGAATCACCTATAACATACGTAACAAATGGTATACATACTTGTTCATGGCTTGCACCAAACTTAAAAGAATTATATAACGAATATTTAATGCCATATTGGCAAGACAATATTTATAAAAATGATACTTGGCAAAAAATAAATTCAATTCCAGACGAAAAATTATGGAAAGAACATATGGTTAGAAAAGAAAAGTTAATGAGAGTGGTTAAAGAAAATGTAACTGCAAGATTAAGAAGATGTGGCTATCCATATGAAGAAATAAACGAAATAACTTCAAAACTAAATCCAAATGCTTTAACAATAGGTTTTGCAAGAAGATTTGCAACATACAAGAGAGCAACATTAATATTTAGAGATTTAGAAAGAATAACAGAAATATTAAACAACTCAGAAAGACCTGTGCAAATAATAATCGCAGGAAAAGCACATCCAAAGGATAAAGAAGGACAAGACTTAATAAAATATATACATGAAATATCAATGAAACCACAATTTAAAGGAAAAATCTTTTTATTAGAAAACTATAATATAGAAATGTCAAGATACTTAATAAGTGGTGTAGATGTATGGCTTAACACTCCAAGAAGACCAATGGAAGCTTCAGGAACAAGTGGAGAAAAAGCATCTGTAAATGGAGTTGTAAATTTCAGTATATTAGATGGATGGTGGGCAGAAGGATACAACCAAAAAAACGGATGGGCAATTGGAACAAACCAAGAATATGATAATTATGAAGTACAGGATAATGAAGATTCACAAAGCATTTATAATACATTAGAAAATAAAATAATACCAGCATATTATGAAAAAGACAAAAATGGAATATCTACAAAATGGGTAGAATATATGAAAAATTCTATAATATCAACTGGAGGAAATTATAGCACAGCAAGAATGCTTGTAGATTATACAAACAAACTATATATGCCATTAATAAACCTATATAATAAATACTATTCAGATATTTCATTAGTTGGAGAATTAAATGAGTGGAAAAGAGACATTACAAGAAATTGGAAAGATATAAAAATAGAAGAACAAGATAACTTAGAAAATGTATCTATAGATGCAGGAAAAACTATAAAAGTACAATGTAGTGTAATTCTTCCAAACATATCTCCAGAAAATATAGAAGTACAAGTATACTATGGAAGAATAAAAGAAAATGGTGTTGTTGAAAAAATAGAAGTAATACCAATGAAAATGTATAATTCAAATGTAGAAGAAAGAAAATATTCATATACGGCAGAAATAGAATTTACAACAGGTGGAAGCTATGGCTATACATTTAGAGTTATGCCAAAACATGAAATGATATTAGATGCTGAAAACTTAAATCTAGTAAAATGGATAGAAAAATAAACAAAAAACTTAAGAAAAACCTCAAGAAACTAGCCTTGGGGTTTTATAAGATAAAAAATATAATATATAATAACATAAAATAAAAAATAACATAAAATAACATAAAATGAAGCATAATAACTTGAAAAAGGCTAAAATAAGTGTTATAATAAAAAAGTTGAATGAAAAAAGGTAAAAGAAATAAAGAGAGGAATGTGATTTTATAATGAGAAAAACAAAAATAGTATGTACAATAGGTCCTGCAACAGAAAGTAAGGAAATGTTAGAAAAAATGATGAATGCAGGAATGAACGTAGCAAGAATAAACTTTTCACATGGAGGATATGAAGAAAACGAAGAAAAAATAAACAACATTAAAGAAGTTAGAGCAAAATTAAATAAACCAGTAGCATTAATGTTAGATACAAAAGGTCCAGAAATAAGAACTGGTGTGTTAGAATCTGGAAACGAAAAGGTAACAATTACAGAAGGAGATACATTTACATTTGTAAATGAAGACATAATCGGAAACGAAACTAAAACATCAATAAGCTATAAAAACTTATACCAAGATGTAAAAATAGGAAGTAAGATATTAGTAGATGATGGTGCTCTAGAATTTGAAGTAATAGAAATAAAAGGAAAAGATGTTATAGCAAAAGCATTAAATACAGCAAAATTAGGAAGCAGAAAAACAGTTAATGTACCAGGATTAAAATTAAATTTACCAGCATTATCAGAAAAAGATATTACAGATATAAAAAACGGAATAAAAGCAGAATTTGATTTTATAGCAGCATCATTTGTAAGAAGAGCATCAGATGTGGAAGAAATAAGAAAATTATTAAACGAAAATGGTGGGGAACATATAAAAATAATTTCAAAAATAGAAAGCCAAGAAGGAATAGATAATTTTGAAGAAATACTAGAACTTTCAGATGGAATAATGGTAGCAAGAGGAGATATGGGTGTTGAAATTCCAATGGAACAAGTTCCAATAGTTCAAAAATACTTTATAAAAAGATGCAATGAAGCTGGAAAGCCAGTAATAACAGCAACACAAATGCTAGAATCTATGCAATCAAACCCAAGAGCAACAAGAGCAGAGGTAAGTGACGTTGCAAACGCAATATTTGATATAACAGGAGCTATAATGCTTTCTGGAGAAAGTGCTATGGGAAAATATCCAGTAGAATGTGTAAACACAATGTGCAAAATAGCTGCATCAGTAGAAGCAAACATTAAATATTATAGAAGATCATTAAGACGAGAAGAAGAACGTAAAAATAGAGATTATGAATTTATGCTAGCTCACAGTGTTGTAACAACAGCAAGAGATATGGAAGCAGATGCAATATTTGCTTACACAGAAAAAGGAGATTCGCCAAGAATGGTAGCAAGCTTTATGCCAGAATGTCCAATATATGCAGTAACAACAAATGAAACAACATATAGACAATTAGCACTTACATGGAATGTTACACCAATATTAATTAAAGATAAGAAAAAACCAAATGATGTAATAGAAGAAGGAATTCAAATAGCAAAACAAAACAGATACCTAGAAGAAGGAAATGTAGTTGTAATAGCAGGTGGAGCATCTATACTTGCAAACCACGGAGAAGAAGCTGTAAATAGAACAATAGGCGGAGTTTTAAAAGTTTAATATGAAATTCTAAAAAATTAATAAAAAATAAAAAATAAACTGTTATAACTACTAAATATATAGTATAAGTAAAATTTATAATTAAGTCCTAATTATTAGACAAGAAAGTTTAATATTAGGGCTTGTTTTATTTCAAAAATAAGAAGAAAATACTTGCAAATATGTAAAATATACCATATAATAATTATGTTAAACAAGCAATGGATGAGAGAAAGGAATAAGAATGAATAAAAAGTGGGAGTGCTATGAAGTAGACGAAAATGAAGTCGAAAGAATTTCAAGAAGATATGATATAAGTGAACTACTAGCAAAAATATTAGTAAAAAGAAATGTAATAGAAGACGAAAAATTAGAAGTCTTTTTAAGACCAACAAGAAAAGATTTTTATGATCCATTTTTAATGTCAGATATGGAAATAGCAGTAAATAGAATAATAAGAGCAATAGAAAATAAAGAAAAAATAATGATATTTGGTGACTATGATGTAGATGGAATTACAAGTATAACCGTATTAAAAAAATTCTTACTAGATAGAGGAGCAACAGTCTCAGAATATATTCCAAATAGATTAAATGAAGGATATGGATTAAATAAAAATGCAATAAAGAAAATTGCAGAGGAAAAATATGACTTGATGGTAACCGTAGACTGTGGTATTTCAGGAATAGAAGAAGTAGAATATGCAAGCACATTAGGATTAGAAACAATAGTAACAGATCACCATGAACCAGGAGAAATACTTCCAAGTGCACTTGCAGTAGTAGATGCAAAAAGAAAAGACAATAAATATCCCTTTAATCAATTAGCAGGAGTAGGAGTTGCATTTAAGCTAATACAAGCCATAAGCATAAAACTAGGATTAGAAGAAAAAGAATATTTAAAATACTTAGACATAGTTTGTGTAGGAACAATATCAGACATAGTACCACTTGTAGATGAAAACCGTGTAATCACGAAATTAGGATTAAAATTAGTAGAGGTAACAAAAAATATTGGGTTAAAAACTTTATTAGAAGTTTCTGGTTATAAAATAATAGATTCAAATACAATTTCTTTTGGAATAGCCCCAAGAATAAATGCATGTGGCAGAATGGGACACGAAAGAGAAGCATTAAAACTATTTTTAACAGAAGACAGTGAAGAAGCAAGAAATATTGCAGAAAAATTAAATGAATATAATAAAGAAAGACAAGAAATAGAAAAAAGAATATTTAATGAAGCAGTAGATGAAATTGAAAATAAAGAAGAACAAAATAATAGTGTAATAGTACTAGGAAAAGAAAATTGGCATCATGGAGTAATAGGAATAGTAGCCTCAAAAATAACAGATTTATACTTCAAACCAAGCATATTAATTTGTTTCGAAGAAGAAACAGGAAAAGGTTCAGGAAGAAGTATACCAGGCTTTGATTTATATGAAGCATTATCAAATTGCAAAGAAAACATAACAAAATTTGGTGGGCACTCTATGGCAATTGGAATTACAGTCGAAAAAGAAAATTTTGAAAAATTTAAAAAAGATTTCGAAGAATATGCACAAAATAGTAATATTAGTGATATAATACCAATTATTGAAATCGATGAAGAAATAATGTTAAAAGATATTAGCATAAAAGATGTATCAGAATTAAAACTATTAGAGCCATTTGGCGAAGCTAATAAAATGCCACTATTTATGTGTAAAAACTTAAAAATACAGTCAATAAGGTCATTAACAGAAGGAAAACATCTAAAACTATCATTAAAAGACGATAATGTATGGATAGATGCAATAGGCTTTAATTTAGGACATTTAGCAGAAGAATATCGAATTGGAGACAAAGTAGATGTTGTAGGAACGCTTGAAATTAACCAATATAATGGAAGAGAAAGCATACAAATAAATTTAAAAGATATAAGAAAATCATATTAAAAGTTCATTAAGGAAGTGATAAAATGCAAGAATCAAATAAACAATTTACAATAGAAGATATTGTAAATAAAATGAAAAAAAATAATAAAAAATCAGATACAAAATTAATATTAAAAGCATATAACTTTGCTAAGGAAAAACATGGAGACCAATTAAGAAAATCAGGAGAACCATATATAATACATCCAATGCAAGTAGCATACATATTAGCAGATTTAGGGCTAGATGACAGTACAATTTGTGCTGCACTTCTTCATGATGTAGTAGAAGATACAGCAGTAACCCATCAAGACCTAATAAACGAGTTTAGCATAGAAATTGCAGATATGGTAGATGGTGTTACAAAACTTAGCAAATTAAATTATGAATCAGTAGAAGAAGAACAAGTAGAAAATTATAGAAAAATGTTTCTAGCAATGGGAAAAGACATCCGTGTAATAATGATAAAACTTGCTGATAGACTTCATAATATGAGAACTTTAAAATACCTAACTAGAGATAGACAAATTGCTAATGCAAAAGAAACAATGGAATTATATGCACCACTAGCAAATAGACTTGGTATCTATTCATTAAAATGGGAACTTGAAGATTTAGCTTTTAAATATTTATATCCAGAAGAATATAGGGAAATAGTAGAAGGAATAGACAGAAAAAGAGAAGAGAGACTAAACTTCATAGAGAAAATAGAAGAACAAATTAGGCAAGAACTAAAAAAACAAAAAATAGATGCGGAAATAACAGGAAGAGCAAAGCATTTATATAGCATATATAGAAAAATGAAAAGAGATAATGCAACATTAGACCAAATATATGACTTATTTGCATTAAGAATAATAGTAAATTCAGTAAAAGACTGTTATGCAGCTTTAGGTGTAGTGCATGATTTATATAATCCAATGCCAGGTAGATTTAAAGATTACATAGCAGTACCAAAACCTAATATGTATCAATCATTACATACAACTTTAATAGGAGAAAAAGGAACACCATTCGAAGTACAAATACGTACATGGGATATGCATAGAATAGCAGAATATGGTATCGCAGCACACTGGGCATATAAAGAAGCAAGTTTTGCTAAAGGTAAAAAAGCAAACGTAAGTGTAACAGATGATAAACTAGCATGGCTTAGAGAAACTCTAGAGTGGCAAAAAGACATGCAAGACCCACAAGAATTTTTAAATACATTAAAAACAGAATTATTTGAAGATGAAGTGTATGTATTTACACCAAAGGGAGATATAAAAGTACTTCCAAGAGGAAGCACACCAATTGATTATGCATACAGTATACACGCAGAAATAGGACATCATATGACAGGATGTAAAATAAATAGTAAAATGATGCCAATAATAACAAAACTTCAAAACGGTGACATAGTAGAAATAATAACATCAGATAAGGCAAAAGGTCCAAGTAGAGACTGGTTAAAATTCATTCAAAGTTCAACAGCAAAAAATAAAATAAATGCATGGTTCAAAAAGAACTTAAGAGAAGAAAATATAGAAAAAGGAAAAGAAGCTGTTGAAAAAGAAATAAAAAGAATAGGAATGGATTATAGCGAACTATTTAAGACAGAATTTGTGCAAGGAGCTTTAGATAGATATAAATTTAACAGCATAGAAGATATGTATGCAAGTATCGGATTCGGAGCAATATCAGCAGGAAAAGTAATAGCAAGAATTCTAGAAGAATATAGAAAAGTTCATAAAGAAGAAAACGTAGAAGAAAAAATAGAAGAACTTTCAAAAGAAAAGAACAATAAAGCAAAAGCATCAAAGAGTGGTATAGTAGTAGAAGGAATAGACAATTGCTTAGTAAAACTTTCAAAATGCTGTAATCCAGTTCCAGGAGACAAAATAGTAGGATATATAACAAAAGGAAGAGGAGTATCAATACACAGAGCAGACTGTACAAACTTAAAAGACTTATTCCAAGACGAAGAAAATAGAATGATAGATGTTTATTGGCAAAGCGAAAAGGAAGCAGCATATAATGTAGACATCGAAATATTTGCAAATGACAGAGCAGGACTTTTAGCAGATATAATAGCACAAATTGGTACAACAAAATCAAAATTAATAGCAGTATCATCAAGAGCAAACAAAGAAAGAATAGCAATAACAGAAGTGACAATAGAGGTAGAAAACTTAGAGGCATTAAATCAAGTACTAAAATCTATTAGAAAAGTAGACAGCGTATATGAAGTAAAACGTAAGAAATAAAAATATATAACGAATGAAGGGAAAGAAAATGATTTTAAAGAAAATACCTGTAGAAACAGCACTTGGAGAACCAACAAACTGTTACATAGTAGAAGATGAACAAACAAAAGAGGCAATGGTAATAGACCCAGGAGGAGAACCAGAGAAAATTATAGAAATGTTGAATGCACTAGAAATAGATAAATTAAAATATATATATTTAACACATTGCCATGGAGACCATTTTGGTGGAATATTAGAACTAAAGTCAAAAAAAGCTGGAAAAGTATTAATTCATAGAGATGACGCAGAAGGGTTATATAATCCTGCAATTAGTCTTACTTATTATATAGGAATGGATGATATAGAACTAGAAGCGGATTCAAGAGTAGATGAAGGAGACCTAATACATGTAGGAAATCTTGAATTCAGAGTAATACACACACCAGGACACACAAAAGGTGGAAGTTGCTTATATTGTGAAAAAGAAAAATTGGTATTTACAGGAGACACACTATTTAGAGGAACATGGGGAAGAACAGACTTGCCAACAAGTAATTTTGCAGACATAATAAACTCAATAACAAATAAATTAACAGTACTTCCAGATGAAACAATAGTATATCCAGGACATGGAAGAACAACAAGAATAAAAGAAGAAGAGCCAATATACTTAGATCTTAAACCAAGATTAGATTAAAATATTAAAGAAAAAAGTTTGAAAAGTTATTAAGAAATTAAGTTAAATAAAAAATATCGATAAAAACATTAATAAAAATATTAATAAGATATCAATAAAATATTAATAAAAATTAAGAATTTTAAGAAAGGGGAAAACATGAAAAAAGTAGAACCAAGAACTTTGCCAGGATTTATGGAATTACTTCCAAAGGAGCAAATTCTATTTAATGAAATGCAAGAAAAAATAAAAAAATCATATGAAAAATTTGGATTTTTACCAATAGATACACCAATAATAGAAATGTCAGAAGTCCTTTTAGCAAAAGCAGGAGGAGAAACAGAAAAACAAATATATAGATTTAACAAAGGTGACAGTGACTTAAGTTTAAGATTTGACTTAACAGTTCCATTAGCTAAATACGTAACAGAATATTATAATGATTTAGCATTTCCGTTTAGAAGATATCAAATAGGAAAAGTATATCGTGGAGAAAGACCTCAAAAAGGAAGATTTAGAGAATTTTATCAATGTGATATAGATATTATAGGAGATGGAGAACTATCAATAATAAATGATGCAGAAATGCCAGCAATTATATACAACACAATTAAAGAGTTAGGATTTAATGATTTTACTATATGCATGAACAATAGAAAAATATTAAATGGATTATTTGCTGAATTAAAGCAAGAAGAAAACTCAGTAGAAATAATGAGAATTATAGACAAACTAGAAAAAATAGGAAAAGAAAATGTAATAGAATGCTTAAGAAATTTAAAAGTTCCAGAAGAATCAATAAATAAAATAATAGAATTCATTGAAATAGATGGAACAACAGACGAAAAAATAACAAAATTAGAAAATTTAAAAATAGAAAATGAACTATTTAAAAAAGGTTTAGAAGAACTAAAACAAGTAGTAAAATACGCAAGAGAATTTGGTGTTCCAGATGCAAACTTTAAAGTAGATCTAACAATAGCAAGAGGACTTGATTATTACACAGGAACAGTATACGAAACATTTTTAAATGATTATAGAGAATTAGGAAGTGTATGTTCTGGAGGAAGATATGAAAATTTAGCAGAATATTATACAGAAAGAAAACTTCCAGGAGTAGGAATATCAATAGGACTTACAAGATTATTCTATAAATTAAATGAATTGGAAGCAATAAAAGCAAATAAAACTTCAGTTGCAAAAGTACTAGTTATATCAATGGTAGAAGATATGTCTAAAAGTTTAGAAACAGCTACAACACTAAGAAATGCAGGAATAAATGCAGAAGTATATTTGGAAGACAAGAAAATAAAAGCAAAATTTAAATATGCAGACAGACTTCAAATTCCTTATGTTATAGTAATAGGCGAAGATGAAATAGTAAACAATGTAGTAACACTAAAAGATATGGCAAAGGGAGAACAAGAAACATTAACAATAGAAAAAGCAATTGAAAAGATAAAATAAGAAAAATAATTAAAAAATTATAGAATAAAAAAAGATTAAATAATTAAAAGATAAGATAATTATAAAGAACACTTATAAGATATGTATATAATATCTCGTCAGTGTTCTTTTAAAATAGTCATATAATACTTGGTACAAGCATATAATATATATAATAGTTTGTACGGAAGGAAATAAAATGATTAATTTAGCAGTAGTAAATATAAAAGATATAACTAAATATATATTAAAACTTTTATTAGTATGCTTAATACTATGGGGATTTAGCAAAATATTTACAAACAAAAAATTAGAAAACACGGACATAAAAATAATAACAGGTAAGATAGACATACAAGAATGTTTAGATGAAGTAATTCCTGGAATAAAACAAATAAATAATAAAAATGAAGAAAATAAATTATTAAAAGATATAAACAATATAGAACCAAAAAGAATAATATTAGGAAGTACGATGGCAATGATTTACAACACGAAAAACAAAGAAGAAGAAGTAAAAGAAGTGGACGGACAAGAAAAAAAAGAACCAGAAGAAGTAGAACATGCACAAACAGGACTTACAACAGAAATTATAGAAAACAATGTACCAAATAAATATACTAACAATTACAACAGCGTATATATAAAAAATGGAACAGATTATAATTTAACAGAAGAAATGTTAAAACCAGATATAGAAGTAAATAATGAGAATATAATAATTTTTCACACACATACATGTGAAAGCTATACACCAACAGAAAAATATAATTATCAGCAAACAGGAACATACAGAACAACAGATAACAACTATAATGTAGTAAGAGTGGGAACAGAACTTACAAATCAACTATTAAGTTATAATTATAAAGTAATACATGACACAACGTATCATGATTACCCAGCATATTCAGGTTCATATGACCGTTCTTTAAATACTGTAAAAGCAATAATGGCGAACAACCAAAATACAGATGTAATATTTGATATACATAGAGATGCAATTGGAGACTACAATTATGCTCCGACTGTAAAAATAGGAGAAGAATATGCAGCACAATTAATGTTTGTAATAGGAACAGATGGAGGGGGCTTAGAACATCCAAACTGGCAACAAAACTTAAAATTTGCAGTAAAAGTACAAGAAAAAGCAAACGAGCTATATCCAGGATTATTCAAACCAATAGTACTTAGAAATAGTAGGTATAATCAACATGTATCAAAAGCAGCAAGTATTATTGAAGTAGGAGCAACAGGAAATACAATGGAACAATGCTTAACTAGCATGAAATACCTAGCAAAAGTAATAAGTGAAGTAATGAAATAAAAATAATTTTTTCTATTTTAAATAAAATTTTATGTAAAAATATTATTACCAAAAAGAAAGTGAAACATTGTAAATATATGTTAAATCCTATAAAATTAAAAAAGAATTTTATAGGAGGTTAAACAAATGAAAAAACAAACAGGGATAACACTAATAGCATTGGTAATAACAATAGTAGTATTAATAATTTTAGCAGGAGTTGCAATAAGTTTAAGTTTAGGAGAAAATGGAATATTAAAAACATCAAATAATGCAGTAGAAAAATATAAAATAGAAACTATAAGAGAAGAAATAGAACTTGCAATAACAAATATAAATACTGAAAAAATAGTAAATGGAGAAAAAATAACATTAGAAGAAGCTTTAACAGAATTAGAAAAACAAGAAATTTTTGAAGAAATAAATTTAGAAGAAAAAACAGGAATAAGAAATGGATATATTATAAAATTGGGATATGACGATAAGCAAAATGTAATTATAATAGATATACAGAAAGATACAGGGATACGTTTAATAGTAAAACAAAATCCAATTGAATATACAAATAATAACGTAGAAATCTCAGTAGAAATAAGTAAAAATGAAGAAAATGCACAAATAAGTAATATAGAAGTTTCAGAAGGAATGACAAAGATAGAGAATAACAAATATAGCGTTGAAAAAAATGGAGAATATATAATAAAAGTAAATTTAACAAATGGAAAAACATTGCAAAAAGTAATAAATATAACAACAATAGATAAATTGCCACCAAAAGAATTTATACCAACAGTAACGGTTGATATCTTAGGAACAGTACAAATAGAAGAAAATGGAGAAGATACGGAAGAAAAAGAAGGGTCAAGTAAAAGTGGAATAGACTACTATGAGTATTATGTAATAGATTCACAAAACGTAAAAACTCAATACAATACAAATAAAATAGAAGGTTTAGCGTATGGAACATATAAAGTATATGTTATAGCATATGATAAAGCTAAAAATAATACAAAAAGTACAGAAGTAGAGATAAAAGTAGAAGAGTGGATAAAAATATCTAATGAAGAAGAATTAATAAACATAGCAAATGGTTTGTCTAAAAATTATGTATTAGTAAATGACATAGAAC
>CAKPGD010000015.1 GCA_934154515.1 uncultured Clostridia bacterium | reverse complement strand
AATTGTTACCACAAGTGATATTAAAGTTATACCTTTTGTACTTTTAATCTTATTCATCTTTTGAACTCCTCCATCTCTATTATTAATATTTTTATCATAATATGTTTTTCAATGATTTTTAAAAATAAAATATTTTTTTCATCCTTTGTCCTCCTAAAATAATTATATAATTATTTTATAAAAAGCTCTTTTTTTAGACAATATTTTATTTGTTTTTTGCTAATAATATTTTTACATAAACTACTATTTCTACTTTTTCTTACACAAAAAAAACAATAGTATTTAATTTTACTACTGCTTATTTTCACATTTTTTATTATTTCTTAAAATTTGTACAATTTCCTTTTATTCCTCTGCTTCTTTAAAGTTCTTATGTAAAGAAATAAAAGCAACTTTGCCTTAATTTTTCTTTTAGTTATCCACAGTTTTTGTAGTTTTTGTGTATAAGTTATTCATTTTTCAGCGATCTTTTGAATAACTTTTCCACAATTTATCATTTTCCTGTTAATTCAAACGACTATTATATTTTATCTTATTTAAAATCTATTTTCAATAGATTTTTATTAATGTAATCTAAAGTTAATTTTGTTGTAACATTGTAATAGGTTTGTAATTTATTGTGATATTTTTTTTACAATTGTAATATTTATAAAATAAGAACTATTTTTATTTATAAGGAGTTATATGAAAACGCTTTCTATTACTAAAAATCCTAAATTTATACTACTTTCACTAAAGAAGAACATCCTTCCTTTTATATTTTGTGCTTTTACTATTTGCTTAGTTATTTTTTCAAAAAGTAATCTATCTGCAACTAAATCTGGACTTCTTTTATGGGCTAACAATGTTATTCCTTCTTTGTTTCCTTTTTTTATTGCAACTGAGCTTTTAGGTTATACAAATGTAATACAAAAATTAGGGAAGTTTTTAAATCCTGTTATGAGGTTTATTTTTAATGTTCCCGGCGAAGGTTCTTTTGCTTTGCTTATGGGAATTATTAGTGGTTATCCTATTGGTGCAAAAATTGTTACTAACTTTAGAGAAAATGGCATATGTAATAAAGAGGAGTGTGAGAGACTTCTTGCTTTTACTAATAATTCTGGTCCTTTATTTATTATTGGAACTGTTGGTATAAGCCTTTATTATAACTCTCTTATTGGCTTTCTCCTTTTTATTACTCACCTTCTTGCTTGTCTTACAGTTGGCTTTATTTTTAGATTTTGGAAGAATAGTTCTTATTATGATAAATCTTATTCTAATAAACCCTATTCTAATAAAAAAGATTATTCTTCCAAAAAAACATATACTTCAAATTTTTCTAGCAAGAATGTTACTTTTTCAAATTTAGGTGAGGTACTTGCAAAATCTATTACTTCTGCTACTAGCACTATTCTTATGATAGGTGGATTTATAGTTTTGTTTAGTGTTATTTTATCTATTTTACAAAATAGTGGATTACTTAATATTTTTTCGAATATTCTACAACCTTTGTTTAATTTTCTAGGAATTAATAATTTTGCTTTTTCTTCTGGATTTATATCTGGAATAATAGAGCTTACAAACGGCGTAAAACAAATTTCTATAATTCCTTGTAAAAGTATTTCTACTAATATTATTGTTTCTGCTTTTTTGTTAGGTTTTGGTGGATTTTCAATACTTCTTCAGGTACTTAGCATTACTTCAAAAACAGATATTTCAATAAAACCATATATTATAGGGAAATTACTTCACGGCATATTTGCTGCATTGTACACATATATTTTTATTAGCTACTTTCCTATTTTTAATTTAAATTTATAAACAAAAGTTAAATATTAAAATTATTTTTTAGAGGAGGTATTGTATGGATAAAAATACAGATTTTAACGGATTCTATGGTGGTTATTCTCCTTATTGTGGCATGGATAATATGGATACTCAATATGCCGATTTTAATCCTATGGCACAATACGAACAAGGTTATGCTTACTATAAATTTCTTACTCAACAATTAGAATATAAAATTAAATGTAAAGAATTTGAAAAACTTTGTAGCGAGCAACAAAAAGATAATAGAAATGAACGTAGAGTATGCTAATACTCTACGTTCATTTTATACATATATTTTTATTAAATCTTCTATTACGTCAGATGCTTGCGGTCTTATTTCTTTTACAACTAGTTCTGTTAGAACTTTATCTATTTTCTCTTCATTATCTGTAATATTTTCTATTTCTATTTTTTCTCTTTTCATTCTATCTCTTTCTACTATTCTTATTCCAAATTTTTTTCCTTCTAATTTATAATATTTAATGTGTTTTTCTATGTGTATCTCTTCTTCTGGAAAAAATTTACTTACCTTTACTATTCCATATAAATTTTTCATTAGTTTAAATGCCCCCCTTAAAAACATAATATTCTTTTATTTTATTCCATATCACTCTAATATGCAATAACTTTTAACATACATTTTTTACGCTTTAACTATTTTTTATACTTTTACAGCATTTTCCAGAAAAAACATAAAATTTATTAAACTTTTTTGTTTATTTTTCTTGATTTTTTATAATATTTATGCTAGTATAAATTTATGTTATATAGAACCTAAGGAGGTGAATATCTTAACTAGTTGTTAAGATAATTATGAAAATAGTACAAAACTTAAAATCGGGTTTTGAAAATTTTAAAGAAACATTAGGAATATTATTAAGTGTAGACGAAAATAATGAAGGCTACGATTTATATATAAAAAGTAATAATGAGGAACTTTCTCATACTGCTCAAGTATTAAAAAATATTGAACAAGAACAAGAACAAAAAAGATTTTCATTATTTGCTAATGCACCAAAAGTTAATCGCATAAAAAAAAAGATTGAATCAATAGAACCTTCTAATAACAACTCAGTAACTAAAAAAAATATTACTAAGAGTTTACAAAATGATATTTCTAAAAATGTTAAATTAGAAGGCAAAGAACCTGAAGAAAAATAACGGATAGAATTAAATCTCTATCCGTTTTCTTTTATTTACTTTTCTTTATTTTGTAATACTCTATTTTCTAAAATCTCATCATAAACTTCGTCTACATTTTCTACGCCTTTCGAATATATATTTTGAATTCTTATATCACTTTCTATTTGAGATTTTCTTAACGTTGTTACTGTTAAATATCCTCCTAATAAAACCAAAACAAAAGTAAGTATTGTTATTAATACTAATATTGTAACAGCACCATTTTCACTTTTTAATACTTTTTCTCTACATTTTTCCATTTGTATTCTATCCTTCCACCTAATTTAATGTTAGCTAAGATTAATTAAGATTTATTTTCAATGCTTTTTATTAACTTTATTCTTCTGCTTCTTAATAAACTTCCTATTAATTTATCATCTTTAATATCAAGTTCTTTTTTTATGTCATCACCATTAACTTCTTTTAATATTTTCTTTCCTATAACATCAAATACTATATCTTTTGGAATTTTTTCTGTTCTCCATCTATCGCAGGTTACTACTATTTTCATTCCATCTAATCCAAGCATAGATTTATTAACTCTTTCTATAAAATCTACTTGTTTAGCTGGTGTCATTTTATTGAAAGCACCACCTCTCATATGCTCTCTTGCAGAAACTTTTCCACATTTTTTCCATGAATTTGGAGTTCCAATTCTGTTAGATAAACTTTCTACTAATTTTACTCCATTTTTATCATGTCCATAATGATGTGGTAACATTTCCTTTGGCGTTATTCCCTTTCCTATGTCATGCACTAATGCTGAATACCTTATTTCCAAATTATTTGTAAATTCTGTACTGTGGTCTAACACTATCATTGTGTGATTATAGCTATCTCCTTCTGGATGATATTTTATTGGTTGTGTGCTTCCTATTAAGTCATATATTTCTTTAAAATGAATATCTAACACATCTGCCTCTCTTAATACATTAAAGAATATTGATGGTTTCTTTGCCCCTAATGCTTTTTTAAATTCTGTAAATACCCTTTCTTTTGATAATGTAGTTAGTTCTTCTTTTAAACCTTTCATCATTTTTATTGTTTTTTTATCTACTTCGAATTCTAATGTAGCAGCAAATCTTGCTACTCTATATACTCTTAAAGGGTCGTCTTTAAATTTGTCTGATGTTGCTCTTATTATCTTATTTTTTATGTCTTCTCTTCCATTATAAGGATCTATTATTTCTCCTGTAAGGACTTCTTCTGCAATTGAATTTATTGTTATATCTCTTCTTTTTAAATCTTCTTCAATAGTTATATCTTTTCCAGTTTCTATTTCGAATTGTTTATGCCCTTTTCCTATTTTCTTTTCTCTTCTTGCCATTGCAAACTCTTTGCCATCCATATCATATACTGAAAATGATTTTCCTCTAATATGTGCCTTAGGAAACATTTCTATAAATTCTTCATCACTTATTCCTGTAACACAGTAATCTTCGTCATGTTTCTTTTTTCCTAATAATTTATCTCTTACAGCTCCACCTACTAGATACAAATTTCCGTTTTTCTCTTTTATTTCTTTTGCTATCTCTAAAATTTCCATATTACCTCTTTTCTATGCTATTTTACCACAAATTCAATATTATTATCAAGGAAATTATTCATTTTGTTGAATAATTTTATATTTTATTTGTCCTTCATTTTGTAAAAAGATTTTTAAAATATTTTCGTTTATCATTCTCTTTATTTTTTTCATTATCATTTTCTTTATTTTTCCTTGACTTTACACTTATTTCGTCATATACTAAGCATATAATTTTATCCCAAATGAAAGGAATGATAACATGGATAATATAATAGAAATTAGATGGCATGGTCGTGGTGGACAAGGTGCTAAAACAGCTTCTTTGTTACTTGCAGATGCTGCCTTTAATACTGGAAAATATATTCAAGGTTTTCCAGAATATGGACCTGAAAGAATGGGTGCACCAATTACAGCTTATAATCGTATAAGTACTACGCCTATAAGACTTCACAGCAATATTTATGAACCAAATTACGTTATAGTTGTAGATGATACACTTCTTGAATCCGTATATGTTACATCTGGTTTAAAAGAAAATGGTGCAATTATTATAAACACTACAAAAAGTGGCGAAGAATTAAAAAAATCTTTAAACGGATATACTGGAAAAATTTATACAATTGATGCAAGGAAAATTTCTGAAGAAGCTTTAGGTAAGTATTTTCCTAATACTCCTATGCTTGCAGCTATTGTTAAAGTTTCAAATATTATGAGTGAAGAAGAATTTTTAAATGCTATGAAAGGTTCTTTTAAGCATAAGTTTGCTAAAAAACCTGATGTTATTGATGGAAATATGAAAGCACTAGAACTTGCATTAAAAGAAATTAAATTAGTAGACTAAGGAGGATTATGATGTCAGTTAAAATAAATAAAAATTCAACATATGAAGAATTAACTCCAGGCGGAACAATTTACGAAGCTGGAAATTCTGTAGAATTTAAAACTGGTGACTGGAGAAGTGTAAAGCCAATTTATATAGAAGAAAAATGTAAACAATGTGGACTTTGCTTCCCTGTTTGCCCTGAAGATGCAATTCCTGTTGGAAAGGATCAAAAAAGAAAAGACTTTGATTATGACTTTTGTAAAGGTTGTGGCGTTTGTGCTAAAGTATGCCCTTTTGCTGCAATTGAAATGAAAGAAGAAGGAAAGGAGAATTAATTATGAGTATACGTGAACGTTTAAGTGGAAACGAAGCAACAGCAATTGGTATGAAACAAATTAACCCAGATGTAGTTGCTGCCTTCCCTATTACACCATCTACTGAAATTCCACAATATTTTTCAACTTTTGTAAGTAATGGTACAGTAGACACAGAATTTGTCACAGTTGAAAGTGAACACAGTGCTATGAGTGCTTGTATTGGTGCAGAAGCTGCAGGTGCTAGAGCTATGACTGCAACATCTTCAAACGGTTTAGCACTTATGTGGGAAATGGTTCAAATTGCTTCTTCTTTAAGACTACCTATTGTTATGCCTTTAGTTAATAGAGCAATATCTGGACCTTTAAACATACACAATGATCATTCTGATGCAATGGCAATTAGAGATAGTGGATGGATAATGTTATTTTCAGAAAATAATCAAGAAGCTTACGACAACTTAATTATGGCTCATAGAATCGCTGAACATAAAGATGTAATGCTTCCACTTACTATATGTCAAGATGGATTTATAACATCTCATTCTATTGAAAATATAGAACTTATAGAAGATGAAAAAGTAAAAGAATTTATAGGAGAATACAAACCTGAGCATTATTTATTAAATGCTAAAGAGCCTATCTCTGTTGGTCCTATGGATTTACAAGCATATTTATTTGAGCATAAATATCAAGAAGCAAACGCTATGCGTGCTGCCAAAAATGTTATTTTAGAAGTTGCTAAGGACTTTGAAAAATTAACAGGTAGAAGTTATTCTTTATTTGAAGAATATAAACTAGATGATGCAGATGTAGCAATTGTATGTATGAACTCAACTGCAGGAACTACAAAAGTTGTTGTAGATGAATTAAGAGAAAAAGGAATTAAAGCAGGTTTATTAAAAATAAGAGTTTATAGACCTTTCCCTGCTGAAGAAATTTCAAAAGCACTTGCACATATAAAAGCAATTGCCGTATTAGATAAATGTGATTCACTTAATGCCTGTGGTGGTGCATTATTTACAGATATTACTTCTGGTATGTATGTAAATAATGTAAATGTACCTACTGTAAATTATGTTTATGGTATTGGTGGAAGAGATACTACTTCTAAAGACATTGAAGGTGTATTTAATGATTTACAAGAAATTGTTAAAACTGGAAAAATAGATAACCCTTATCGTTATTTTGGATTAAAGAGAGGTGATAAATAATGGCATATAATTTAAAAGAAGTTGTTGCAAATAAACCTTCATATTTTACAGCAGGACATAGAATGTGTGCTGGTTGTGGAGCTCCAGTAGTTGCTAGAATGGTAATGAGAGCTTTAAAAGAAGGTGACCATGCTGTAGTTTCAAATGCTACTGGATGTATGGAAGTTTCTACTTGTATATATCCTTATAATTCTTGGGCTTGTTCTTATATTCATACAGCTTTTGAATGTGCTGCTGCAACTTGTTCAGGTGTAGAAGCTGCATATAAAGCAATGTTAAGACAAGGAAAATTACCAGAAAATGAACATTTTAAATTTATTACTTTTGGTGGAGATGGCGGAACCTATGATATAGGTCTTCAAAGTTTATCTGGTGCTATGGAAAGAGGTCATGACATGACTTATGTATGTTATGATAATGGAGCATACATGAATACTGGTATTCAACGTTCTTCTGCAACACCACATTTTGCAGACACAACTACATCTCCTGCTGGAGAAGTAATTCCTGGTAAAATGCAAGTTAGAAAAGATTTAACAGAAGTTATGGCTTCACATCATTTACCTTATGTTGCACAAACTGCTGCAATTATGAATTTTAAAGATTTATATGAAAAATCTGAAAAGGCAATATATACAGAAGGACCAACATTTTTAAATGTATTATCTCCTTGTCCTCGTGGATGGGGATATTCAACAGATGACCTTATGAAAATGAACAAACTTGCTGTTGATACATGTTATTGGCCATTATATGAAGTTGTAAATGGTGTTTATAAGATTACTTATAAACCTGCAAAAAAACTTCCAATAGAAGAATTTTTAAGACCTCAAAGACGTTTTAATCATATGTTTAAACCTGGAAATGAGTGGATGCTACAAGAGTTCCAAGCTGAAGTTGATAAACGCTGGGAAGAGCTTTTAAGAATGGAAGAATTAACAAATAATGTAGCAAAAGAATAAATAAAAATAAATGAAATGCAACTCATTTAATAAGTAAATAAAAATTAAAGTAAAAAAATATACAATAAAAATATACAATGAAACAACATAAAAAAACAATAAGAAAGCAAATAAAAAAAGCAACAGTCAATCTCGTTTGGCTGTTGTTTTTTCTAACTTATCAATTTCTATCTGTTAATTTTTTTTATTATTTACTTGTAGAACCAAATCCTCCAACTCTTTCTCCTTCTGCTGTGTCATTGTCTGTAATTAAATATTTTTGGAATATAGCTTGTCCTATGCAATCTCCTTTTTTTATTTCTACATCTTCATCTTTTATATTATAAAAAGCAAACATTATATGTCCGTCATTATCTGGATTTCCGTAATAATCTCTATCTATTACTCCTATACTATTTGCTAAAATTAATCCTTTTTTTCCTGGGTTTGAGCTTCTATTAGCTAATATTAATACTTCATCTTCTGCCATATATGCTTTAATTCCTGTTTTTATTAATGTTGGTTTCATTCCTTTCTTAAAAGAAGGTATAACTACATCCTCTGCTGCTTCTACATCATATCCTGCTGAATATTTTGTTTTTCTTACAGGTAGATTAATATTTTTATCTTCAAATCCTTTTGCTACTTCAAATCCTCTTATTTTTTCCATTTTAACTTCCTCCTAATATCTTTTTTCTCCTCCCTATTCTTTCATTATATTTTTATTTTGTCAAGACTAATTCTTTAAATATGTATTTTTAATTTCAAAATTGTCTTTATTTTTTATACTTTAGTTTTTTATACTTCAACTTTTAATGCTTCAATTTTATAAATTACTTTCTTCTCATAAATTTTTCGTTTCGTTCACAAAAAGGACAAAATTTATTGGTATATTATATACATAGTTAAGCTAATGTTACCCTTTTAGTTTTAACTAAATTAGAAAAACATCCCCTTTTATTTTCTAAAAAATTAGGAACATTTTAATAAATTATTTTATTAAATGTTCCTAATCTTTTTTTATATTATTTATATAAGTATTTTTGTGGATTTATTGTCACTCCATTTTTTCGTATTTCAAAATGTAAATGGTTACCTGTTGAATTTCCAGTAGAACCAACAGCAGCGATTACATCACCTGCTTCTACTACATCTCCAACCTTTGCATATAATTTACTACAATGTCCATAATAAGTTTGTATTCCATTTTCGTGAGTTATAATAATTAAATTACCATATCCTCCCATCCATCCAGAATACGTAACTTTTCCTCCAGATGCTGCTTTTATGTCTGTTCCTAGTGGAGCTGCAATATCAAGTCCTGAATGTGCATGACTTCTTATATCTTCAACTGCTCCATATCTTGAAGTAATATTTCCTGTAACCGGTTTTACTGAAAAATACACTCCCTCTAAAGTTGCTGCCTTTACTTTCTCTTGTTCTTTAACAATTTCTTTAACTTCAATTTCTGCAGTTTCTACACTTTGTGCTACACTTACTGATGTCTCTACCTCATTAATATTTTGTACGTATATTTCTCCTACACTAATATTAATTTCATCTAGCTTTTCTGAATAATCTTCTTTTATTTTTTCTACAGTTTGTTCCGCTTCTTCTACGGTATTTACATATACCGCATTATTGTCATTTACTGCTACTGTATAGAATTTATAAGTCTTAATTGCAAGTTCATCTATTTTAGTAAAAATTTCTTCTTCATTAGTTTCACTTGCTTTTTCTGCTAATACTAATTTATATTTTGGTTTTTCTTCTAAATCTATAAATGCTATATTATTCTCTGTAGAATTTAGAATTTTTTCATTTATTAATTTTTCAAATTCGTTTTTATTTATTACATATCCAACTTCTTTACCAGAAATTGTTACTTTATATACTACTTTATATTTTAATAACAGTATAGCAAGAATTATTATAGTAGCGACTACAGCTATTACTAATAGCTTTATCATATCTTTCGTACAGTTTCTTACCTTTTTGTTTAAAATATATATTCACTCTCCTTTTTGATTTTTTTACGCGACGAATTCTATTATAACATATATTTTAAACAATTGCAAATTTTTTATAATTTTGGATAGCAATTTGACTTCCTATTACACCTGCATCATTCTTTAATTCTGCAAGTATTATTATTGGCATATGTGCATTATATTTATTTTCTTTTATCTTTTCAATTAACCTCATATATAATATTTCTCTATAATGCACAAAGCTTCCACCTATACAAATTGCTTCTGGTCTTATTATATTTACAATATTAGAAATTCCAGTTAATAAATAATCTATATACTCATCAATATATTCATTTACTTTTTTGTCATTTTCTTCTACCTTTTCTTTTAATATTTGAAGGAGCATTTCTGAGGTTATATCTTCTCTTAAATCTAGTAATTGTATAAATCCTTCTTTAAAAGCCTTCATAGATGCATATTTTTCAAAACATCCTTTATTTCCACATTTACATTCTCTTCCACCTTTTTGTATTATCATATGTCCATATTCAGAACCTTCTTCTTTATGATATTCCAATAATTTTCCTTCTAAAAATGTTGCCCCACCAATTCCTGTGCCTAAACACAAAAATATACAGTCATCATATTGTTTCAAACTTCCAATTTCTTTTTCTGCAAGTGCCGCACATTTTGCATCATTTCTTGCTTTTACTTCTGCACCATAGTATTTTTCTAATTCTTCCGGTAAATTAAATTCTTTTATTCCTAAATTATACATTTCGTATATTACATTTTTTCTTACTTTCCCTGGAGTTGATATTCCTATTTGTGATATTACACAACTCGGAGCTCCTACATCTTTTAACACTTCTGAAATTAAATTTTTTATTGTATTTATAATGTATTCTTTTCTTTCTTCTATATTTTCTATCTTAAATATATTTTCTATGTCTTTTTCTCTTTTTGCTACTATTTTTAGTTTTTCACTTATTATTCCTACTGATATATGGCTCCCGCCTAAATCAATTCCTAATTTCATACTACACTTGTATGACATATTTCATTAAATATATCATATTCTCCTTTCTTAAATTTGCAAAAACACGATAGTTAAACGTGTTCTTTTGAACATAACCATCGTGTTTTTCTATATTTTTCTTTATTTTTAACATCTGCATTCTAAACATCTGCTGCTGAGAATAAGAAGTTACCCATATATACCTCTAGAATTGGAACTAATACCACTAATACGAAGAATATTAATACTATACCAACTATTGAATATACAAGCTGTGGTAATACTTTCATAATATTATCTAATGTATTATCTATATCAATTTCCATATATTCAACTAATTTTTCCATCATTTCTGCTAAATCTGTCTGCATTCCTATTTTTAACATTTCTGTTACCATCGAAGATGATAATCCTGATTTTTCAAAAGGTTCTATCCAAGATTGTCCTATTAATATATTGTTTATAGAAGTTTCTACCATTGATAAGAAAACATAATTGTTTACTACATTCTTACTAACTTCTAATGATTCTTGAATTCTCATTCCATTATTTAAGTTAAGAAGCATTGCTTTTAAAAATCTAGATAAATCTAAACCATATATTAGTTTACCAAATATAGGCATTTTATATTTAAAGTAGTGAAAATTGTATTTTCCTTTTGGCGTGTTAATATAAAATATAATTCCTACAACTAATCCTACAATTATTGCTGTTGGAATATACCAATATGTTCCAAATCCTTTAAGGAAATTAAAGAACCATAATGTTATTGGGTTTATTTTGTCTTTACTTCCTACTGAGTCATATACATTTTGAATTGTTGGAACTGCTACTAATGTTCCTACTACCAATAATAAAAGTATAGCTACAAATTGTATTATGTTTGGTATTAATATTTTCTTTACTTTTTTAGTAATATCAGATGAATCATCTAAATATTTTACTGCTTGTTGTAATGATGTTGTAAGTGAACCTGAAAGTTCTCCTACTTTTATCATATTTATATATATGTATGGAAATACATTTGAATAGTATTCCATTGTTGTATACATATAGTCTCCGGCTTCAACACCTGCTAAAATATCTTCTAATATACCTCTAAAAGATAAATTTTCTGTACTTTGTATAAGTGTATTTAAAGCATGTATATTATTAAAATTAGCCTTTTTTAGCAAGTAAAAATTTTGTGTAAATATTACTAGATCTCTTGTTGTTATTTTTTCTGTTGCTGATAGTGCTAAGTTTATCTTTTCAATTGCAGAAATACTTTGGCTATCGTTTTTAAAGATATTTGTTGAATTTGCAGTTTTCATTATGTCGTCCATATTTGTAACATTTTTCTTAGCTTTTTTTTGCATTTTGCCTATATACCCTACTTGAACTACTTGAATAGGTAGCAAATCATTGCTTTTTAATTTCTTAATTAGTGTTTGTTTACTAGATTCTTCAACTCTGTTCTTAACAATTACACCATTTTTTGTTACGGCTTTATATACATACTCTGCCATTGCTATTTTCCTCCAATTCTTTAATTTTTATTTCCTTTTTTTATTTTTAATTGCATTATAGTTCTATTTAAAGTTTCAATATTTTTCTCTTCTATTTGAGCTTTTGCTTGGTCAAGTGTTATTACATCCTTTACAAATAACTCTGCTAAAGAATTAATAAGTCCTACACTTCCTTTTTCTGAATTACTTTGTATTGCATCTTCTATTTCTGAAACACTTATTTTTTCTTTTCTAATAATACCTGCAACAATATTATCTACAACCATTACTTCTGGTACTAATACTAGTTTCCCATTTTTTCCTTTTAATAATCTTTGTGAAACAACTAGTTTTAATAGTGTAGACATTAGGTATTTTATTTGAGCTTGATCTCTTACTTCATAAAAGTTAATTAAACGGTCTAATGTTTCTGCACAAGATTTTGTATGTAATGTTCCTATTACCAAATGTCCTGATTCAGCTGTTTCTATTGCTGCTTCCATTGTCTCTTTATCTCTTATCTCTCCTACTACAATTATATCGCAATCCTCTCTTAAAGAGTTTTTTACACCATCACTATAACATAAACAGTCTCTTCCACGACCTACTTCCTTTTGTACTATCATACATTTTTTTGAAGTATGTTTATATTCTACTGGGCTTTCAAGTGTTAATATTTTTTTATTTTGATTTTCATTTATATCATTTATTAAAGCATTTAATGTTGTTGTTTTACCTGAGTTTGTTTTACCTGTAACTAGTATAAGTCCTTGTGATTGATATGTCATTCTTCTTACTATATCCGGCACTCCTAAATCTTCGTATCTTGGTAGTGTACTTTTTATAATTCTTAATGTGAATACTGGTATTTCATTTGAATATGATATATTTACTCTAAGTCTAATATCTTCAAATTCATAAGAAGAATCTAGTTTTTTTGTTTCTTTAAATACTGCATCTTTGTCTAAGTTTCCTTTTATGAAATAATCATATATTTCATACATATCTTCTTCTTCTAGTGTATCTGCTTGTTCTATTTCTTTTAAATCTCTTGCTATTCTAAGCATTGGCTTTAGACCACATATTAAATGTATGTCTGATGCATCATTTTCTTTTGCCGTTCTTAGAACTTCATCCATATTTACCATTATTTTTCCCCCTTTGAAAATATTAAAATAATACTAATTGATTATTAAGTTCATTAAGCGTTGTTATTCCATCCAATACTTTATATAATCCATCCACTACTAAAGGTTTATATTTTTCCTTTAATGCCTCATTTCTTATTTCTAAGCTAGATGCATTATTAATTATCAGTTCTCTTATATTGTCGTCAATATTAAGAATTTCAAATAACGCAATTCTATCGAAATATCCTGTATTATTACATTTTTCGCATCCAATTGTGTCTTTAGTTTTCTTTCCTTCAAAATTAAGTTGTATATCATATTTTGAAGCTATACTATTCATTATTTCTTTTTCTCTGTCTGTAAAATCTCTTTCTACTGAGCAATATGGACATGCTTTTCTAACAAGTCTTTGTGATACTGTTGAAGCAAGTGTACTTGAAATATCATAGTTTGATATTCCCATTTTTCTAAGTCTTGTTACAACTTCTATTGCATCTATTGTATGTATTGTTGATAATACGTAGTGACCTGTTTGTCCTGCTTGCATTGCTATTTCAGCAGTTTCTAGGTCTCTTATTTCTCCAACTAAAACTATGTCTGGGTCTTGTCTTAAAACTGTTCTTAGTGAATCTGAGAATGATGTTTTTCCATCTATCTCTACCTGATTTAAACCATCTATACGAATTTCTACTGGATCTTCTATTGTTGTTATATTAATTTCTGGTCTATTTAAGAAATCTATTATACTATATAATGTTGTTGTTTTACCTGCACCCGTAGGAGCTGCAATAATTGTTATACTATTTCTTTTATCAAAACTATCTTTTACTAATTGCTCATCTTTTGGAAATCCTAAATCAAATATTTTCTTTATTCCAGCATTTTTCTTTAATAATCTTAAAACAAATTTTTCTCCATATATATTTTTTTGTGAAGATACACGAATATTATAATCTTGGTACATTAATATTCTACCATCTTGTGATTCTTGTTTTTCTTGGTGCATATTAGATATAGCTTTTAATCTACCAATTATTTGTGATTGCTTATCATTGTCTATTGTTATTGCAGTTACAAGTTGTCCATCTATTCTGTATCTAACTCTTATTTTATCATTCATTGGCTCAAAGTGAATATCACTTGCTCTTTTTTCCATAGCAGTTTTTATTATGCTATCTACTAAATTTGTTATATCTCCATTTGGATTAATTTTTTCCGCTCCAAGTCCTTCCATTGACATTAGTACTTTATCTATATTACTTTCAAAAGTAATATATTTATCCATTACTAATCCCTTATTTAATAGTAGCAATCTAATTGTTTCTACCGCTCTCTTGTTTGAAGCATCAGAAAAACAAACTCTTACTCTTCCAGATTCTTCTTCAAAAGGAATTGCTTTGTTCTTTTTCATTATATCTAATGATATAAAATCTTGTGCATTTATTTTTACATTTGATTCAGTTAATAATATAGATTTTTCGTCCAATATTTCTCCAATAGCTTGTATTAAACTTTGAGGCTCACATAAACCTAAGATATTTATAATATCTCCTAGTTTCTTTCCTGGATGGCTTCTTTGATAGTCAAGAGCCTTATTAATATCTTTTTCTGTTATCAAATTTCTTTTTGCTAATTCTATTCCAATTGGTTGTTTTGCTGCCATGTTTATTCCTCCTTCTTTTGTATCTATCTAAATAATATTATACTACATTTTTCATGTTAAATATATATTTTTTGTATATTACCAAAAATTACATTTACCAGTATTTTAATACATAACTATTTTCTGTACTAAATACTTTACTACCATTAATTATTAATTTAACATTTACTACTGTTTTTGTATTATTTGCTTCATCCAGTTCTTTAGTTTGGCTAAATATAGCTCCATATATATTTTTGCAAATTTGAACTTTGTTTCTATAAATCGAGTTTTCGGCAAACGTATACATAGTTCCATCTCCAAAAATAATTTTATTATTTTCTACACTATATGTTTCAGTATTATTTTTTACATCTTCTACAAAAAACATATTAAATTTATTATATTCAGAAACATATTTTCCAAGTTCAGATACATATCCCGTATTTTTATAAAAATGGTCACTTATAGTAGTTAGAAGTCCAATTACCATCATAAGTAACAGAATATATAATACTAAACTTGTTAATGTTACACCTTTTTGTGATTTCACTTTTATTCCTTTCTAATAACTTATACTTTATTAAGTTATTACTCTCTAATTTTCAACGTTTTTACAGTATATACTTTATCTTCATTTGCTACTTTATATTTTATTGTTACTGTAACTATTTTTATAAGATCTTCCTTAGTAGAATCCTCTTCATTATATTTTTTCACTTTAAGCTCCATAGTATAATTTTTATTACCTATATATTCTCTTGCTAAAGTTTCTTCCATACTATTACTTACTTCATCATATGAAGTTTTTTGTATATTTTCTAACATATTTACTGCATAGTATACAGCAATTGCATCCATTCTTATATCTAGGTTATATTTATATATAGAATAGAAACTAGTTGTTAGTATTCCTATAAACATTATAATTATTATTAACGCAATTACAATATCAGACATTGTTGCAGCTCTATTTGATTTTAGCTTCAGCATTTTTCCCTCCTTTAGATAATTTAATTTTTAAATGCTAAAAAGTTAATGCATATCATAACAATAATATTTGTTATACATAAATAGTATCCAAATGGTATTCTCATTTTTTCATCATTTTTCTTATTTTTAATTTTCATAATTAAATTATATATTGCTACAATAATTAATGTAATTATTACTGTTAATAAAAATGCATATCTATATGTAAAAGTCGCTTGTATTATGCATAAAATCATTATTTCTAAATAATAACTTTCTTGTTTATTGTTTTTTAGTTTTACTGTATCTATAATAAATATAATAAACATTATTAATAAATATATAACATATCTATATATATTAGCTTTTTCTACTATGTATAGATAAATCATATACAATGATAATACTACTATTTCATATACTAAAATTGGTTTAAATATTTTCTTATTTTCTTTGTCTATTCCAGCTAAAATTATTAATCCTGCCATATAAAGCATTCCACATACTAAATATACTAATTTATCAAGTTCTATTTCATAAAAATTAATATTTATAGACATAGCAAATAACAGAAATACTATTCCTGTTAAAACTTCTAATAATAAATATCTAATTCTTATTTTTTGTCCACAATATCTACATTTTCCTTTTAAAAATATGTAACTTAAAATTGGTATCATATCAAAAAAAGAAAGCTTATGATTACAGTTAGGACAAAAAGAACGTTCATGTGTTATGTCTTTGTGTAGTGGTAATCTATACACTGCAAGTGTAAAAAAACTTCCAAATACTGTTCCTATTGCAAAAATTAATATATAAAAAATTATAGTTTCCATATTTCATCCTTTTAATATAATAATAAAGGTTATCTAAATACAAAATATTAGATAACCTTATATTTAGTTTAAACAAACTATTTTTATTACTTACACATATATGTGATTAGTTAAACTATTTAACTGAATTTACATATGCTTCCATATTAGTCATTAAAGCTGATTCTGCATTTGCAGCTTTTTGATAGTTGTCTCTACCTTCTTTAGCTTTGTTGAATATACCATTTTGAGATAATGTTAATGATATAGCAACTCCTGCTAAGATAATTAATACAACTATTGTAATTACTAATGCTACTAATGTAATACCTTTTTGTTGTTTCATGATAAATTCCTCCTTATAAAAATATTCTTTTGTATATATTTATATAATAAATATAACCTAAATTAATTAAAATTTTATTTTCCTTTTGTCGTGTTCAATAATGTTCCTTTATCTCCATTTGTATTTTCTGTGCTACCTGTATTTGAGGATCCGTTGTTCTTTCCACCACTTGTAGTATTTCCAGAAGCTGTTGTATCAGTTGCTTCTGTAGTTGCAAATGGGTTTGCTTTTCCAGGAACATAGCTGTTGCTCTTTCTGTATATATTTAAATCAGAACCATCTATACTATATACAATATTAACGCCACCTTCAAAAACGTCTTTTACTTCGTTTTCTTCTAGTTCATTCTGTATATTTTCTGGCGTTTCATATGCTATTTTACTAGGTACAATTTTGTTTAATGGATTATACTCATAAAAAATTATACTTAATATCAGTAAAATAGCAATGCAAAGTAATAATGTAATAATGATTTCTTTGAAAATTGTTTTTGCCATTTTTAATCTCCTTTACTAAAGGTTTATTCTACTACTGTATTTATTGTAGTACTGTTTGTATTTTGCGTACTTCCAGTGTTTGTTGTATCTGTTGTTGTAGTACTAGATGACGAACTTGTAAGTGTTTCATTTAATGATGTTGATGTTATTCTAACATCTTTAACTGTAAATGTTGCTTGTAATATATCTCCATTATATCCCACTTCTTTAAAATCATAAATTCTAAAGTTTAGTTCATTGTCATCTTCTAACGCATATATAAAGTTTGTAATTGCTATATAGCTTCCATTTACTGTAAAGGCTAGATCTTTTGTTTCTGAACTTCCTGATGCACTTGAGTTTACAACAAATTTTAAATTAACACCTTCGTTATCTGCATGATTACCTATTTTAGCAAATAATCTTTCAATATCAAAGCTTTCTATTTGTAATGCTCTTTTTATATCTGCATCTGAGCTCATATTTGTTTCATTTAAATATTTTTCTTTGGCATCTTGCATTTTTTTACTTGCTTCTTTTAAACTTGATATAGTTTTTGGATATTCTACATCTATTAAAGAATTTACTTCTTCTGTTCTTTTATCTAAGTCCTTACTTCCTTCATCTATTTGTTTAATGCTAGAAATCTGTAAAGAACCTATCTTTATTCCATTTACTAATGCATTATATCCGAAAACAAGCATCAATACAATCATAACCATTATTAGTATTTTTCTCATCGTTTTCTCCTTTTAAACTAATTATTGTGGAAATAATGTTCCTTCTATAACTATTTTTATAACATCATTTTGTTTTATTCCTGAAGAAGAAGTTACATTATATAACATTTTATTAGTTTTAATATTTCCTATTAAATAGCCTAATTGTGAATATTCTCTAGCTTGTGCCTCTATTCTTATTGTATATCCTGTTGTATTAGTAATAGAAGTTATTGTAACATTCTTTGGCATTCCAGACATTAAAGATGTTAAGAAATTTGGTATAGAATCTTTAATTTTTCTGTTTTCAGTTGATTCATTTTTATATTCTTCTAAGTTTTGTAGTACTTCATTATACTTATTTGTTTTATTGTTTAATGTTTGTATATCTTCACTTACAAGAGATATTTGTTTTTGTGTATCAACTTTTACATCATTAATTTCTTCTATTTTTTTATCTGTTTGATATTTTAAGAATACTGTTAAAGCTGAATATATAATTACAAAACATAATAGCCCACCAAATGTCCTTAAAAGCCATTTTTCTGTATTGTCTAATGCTCCTTTTAAATCAAAAGATAAGTTTACTTTTCCTTTTAAATCTAACTTAAACTTTTTATCTGATTTTCCTTCTTTTTTGTTACCTATATCTATTTTCATCCATTCTGGAAGGTTATCTGCAAATGTTGGCTTTTTGAAGTTGATGTTTTTTATTCCATAACCTAATCCTTGAAGTGCCAATGCAATAGCTGAGTTTACTTCGATATAATCTTTCATATTTATTTTTACAGTATCTGGTATAAAATATGGTCTTAATATTTCACATTTGCACTCTGGAAAATATTCTTGAAAATATAAATCTACATTATTTATAACGCTACCTATACCTGTAATATATATCTTTTCAATTTTATTTAAAGAGTTATCTATAATTTCTTTTATTCCTTGAACTATTGTATATAATGTAGGCATTATATCTTCTAGGTATAAATTTTCTTCTGAGTTTGCTAAGTCCTTACCTTCCATTGTGTATATTGTAGTATTTTTACAAATTTCATAAGCTTTAGAATAAGAATTTTCTTTTTGATTAATGTTATTTAATACTTCTGACATTCCATTTTCTAATTTATCTATATTATATATTTTTTGATCAATAATTGTAGTAATTGTAGTTTTATCTTCAAGATTTACTATTATTAAATTTTCTTTTGGTTTTATATCAGCAACATTTGCAATAGTCATTGGAAGTGGTGAGATATTACTAACTGTGTTGCCTTCCAAGTCTTGTAATTTTTTATTAATATCTGCTTTATTATTAGAAATATGAATTACTTTTATTTTTTCTTTATCTTGAAAATCTTGTACTAATGCATATCTACTTTCCAATGCATTTTTATTAAAACCTTTATCATAACATAAAGAATCAAATTCTGTTTCAATTGCTTTTTTTAAATCATTCTTGCTTAATAAATTAAACATATAAAAATAATTATAAGTTTCCTCTGAAAGATTTATACTTATTGGTGTCTTATAACTAAAAGTTTCAGCAACAATTTGATTAATAGTTTCACTTATATTATCATAAAATTTTACTCCAAAAGCTTCTACTTTTAAGTTTTCATGATCTTTTGTTACTTTTGCATATTTTATTAAATTATCTTGTATATATAAACCTAAGCAACTTGACATGTTATCTCCTTTGTTTTAAAAAAATACATTATTATTTTTTACTTTTTTTATAAAAAAATACTGATTTTTTCTCGTTATTTTTACAAAAAATGTATTTTTTTGTAAATAAATTTTGCTAATACATTTTTCTTTATTTATTTTATCTTTTTTTGTTGAAAAGTCAAGTGGTTTTATATATTTGTAATGTAATTGTAATAGTATTGTAATATTTATTTTTTGCAATCTTTTGCAATACTTTAATAGTCTTAATTTATTTGAACAAAAAAATACACCACATTTAGTTTTACACAATTTTTATTTGTGTTTACCAAATATGATGTATTTTATACTATCTTATTAAAGATGTATTTTATACCATATTATCTTATTAAATAAGTAACAATAATAACAATACCAAATATTATTCTATAAATAGCAAAAACTTTGAAACTTCCTTTTTTCAAAAATTCTAATAAGAATTTAATAACAAAAATTCCCACTATAAAACTTGCAAAAACTCCTACAAAAAATGGTATGCTAAAAACAAAATCTTTAAATTTTAACACTGTAGCTGCAAAAACGATTGGTGCTGAAAGTAAAAATGAATATTTAGCAACCGCTTCTCTCTTTATTCCCATAGCTCTACCTGTTGTCATAGTTATGCCAGATCTTGAAACTCCAGGAATAAAAGCTAAACATTGTGAAAGTCCTATTAAAAATGTTTGTTTAAATGTCATATCTTCATAATCTGTTTTAGATTTTGATTTTTTATCTACTACATATAAAATTATACCCATAATAATTAAAGCAAGTGCAATAATTATTGGTGTTTCTAATTTATTTCCAACAAATTTATCTAAAGCAAATCCAATTATTCCACCAGGAATTGTTGCAATAACTAAATACCAAAACATTTTTCCCTCAAATGTTTTCTCTTTTTTCACAACTTGTTTATATCCACCTTTAATTAAAGCTACCCAATCCTTAAAGAAAAATATTCCAATTGCTAGCAATGTTCCAAAATGTAATGCAACATCAAATGCTTCAAAATCCGCAACAAATTTTGCAGATTCAGTCCATTTAAATAACCATGGTATTATTGTTAAGTGTGCAGAACTTGATATTGGTAATAGTTCTGTAAGTCCTTGTATTATTCCTAAAATTAATGCTTGTATAATAGTCATATTAAATTCCTCTTTTCTTTATTTATTTTTCATATGTTAAATTATATTTTGTTTATATTTTAAATATACTTTTAATATATATTTAATATTTATGTTTTATATTTTATGTTTTATACTTTATGTTTTATACTTTATGTTTTATACTTTATGTTTTATACTTTATGTTTTATACTTTATAATTGTACGTTATATTATTTTGTTTTCTATTTTTCTCTTTCCTTTTCTCTTTCTCTCTCTATAAATCCTTTTTTTATTTCTTTTATTGCCTTCATGTCATTTCTATTCAAGTTTCCAACAACTTCAAAAGTTTTATCTAAATGTTTAATTGTTTGTATTTCTTTTTTAGTCATATTTCTTTTTCTTATTTTTGTACTATTAAATGGTCTTTTAATTTTTGATATTATAATCGAAAAAACAGGTTCTTTGCAAGCTTTTTTATATAACTCTTCATTTTCTTCGACTGCCATATTTACATATTGTATTGCTTTATCTTTGTCTCCCTTTAATATTGCAATATAACCTAAATAGTAGTACGCTTCCTCTTCTAATTTTTCTGAATTTAAGCATTCTGTAAAATATTCATCTGCCACATCTAATTCGTTGTATAAAAGTGCTATTTGACCTAAATTATATTTTGCATTATACAACATAGAATTAATTTCAGCTGCTTTTTCATAAAATTCTTTTGCACTTTGAAAATCATTTAATCTTGTATATACCATTCCCAAATTGTAATATAACTCATATTTGTCTGGATTATAATTTAAAGCTTGCATATAAACATTTACAGCTTCTTTATAATTTTCTTGATCATATAATATATCTCCTAATATAATTGACGCATCATAACAGTCTGGCTTTCTTTTTAGTACATCATTCAGCATTCTAATCGCTTCTTCTCCTCTTTCAGTCTGTTGCATTAACTTAGCCACTTTAACTGATAATGTATAGTCATTTTTATTTATCTCAGCACTTCTTCTATATTCATCTATTGCTATATCTTTCTCTCCCATTTTTTCAAAAACTTTTGCAAGCTCTTTATGAAGATAATAACTATTAGGATATTTTTCAATCGCATTCATTAATATCATTTTTGCTTTTTCTATGTCATTTTTTTTGTAATACATTTTTGCCATATTAAGTGAAATTATTTCTGAAAGAAATATTCCTTTTCTTTCCATGATTATAATCGCTAATGGTAACAATATAGAAATAATATATGTAAATATTATTAATATTATTGGCAAATTTACTCTAAAAACCAGTCCAATAAAACTTACTGCTATTCCTATTGCTTGAGCTACTAATACATATGTATAGCTTGTATCATTTTTTTGTATCATTTTCAAAAATATAATTACAAATAAAGCGAATGCTGCTACATAAAATATTATTCTTTCTAATATCATTATATTTTTCCTCTATTCTTGTTTTCTATTCTTATTTTCATTTTTATTGTTCACACAATATTTTAGAGTATTTTTATTAAAAAGTCTATACTTATTTAAATTTTTATTTAATTTTTTTTAAAAAAGTATTGACAAACTATATTAAATGGTATTATAATTACACTTGTCGTAAGACAAATGCCAGTAAAATGCAGATGTGGCGGAACTGGCAGACGCACAGGACTTAAAATCCTGCGGTTGAATAAACCGTGCCGGTTCGATTC
>CAKPGD010000014.1 GCA_934154515.1 uncultured Clostridia bacterium | reverse complement strand
CTTGCATTTTTTCAAGACATAGATAAGAGATTATCACAATTAAGTGATTTACAAAGTAAGTGGGATATTAAACAAGATGAATTATTACATTACATAGAAAATCATAATTTAGATGCAGTTAAGTCTTGTAAGATAATAAAACAATTAAAGTATGTAAGAGCAGAGAGAAGACAAGTAAAAAATGAAATAGATGTTATTAGGTCTCTAAAAGATACTTTTGTAGATAAATATAAAAATAAATTCATAGAAAAAGACTTAATACAAGCATTAAAAAATTTAAAAGAACTAGAGCAAAGAAAAAATAATCCTAAATATACATATCAGTATTTAACTGAAGAACTGGAGATAAAAGATGAAATATAAATTTGAAATAGGCAAAAGATTAATGGGACTAAATGAATATACTGCATATAACAGAGCTAATAAATATATAGGAGCAAAAGCAAAGAAAAATGAGCAAGCATATATAATCTGGTGTATCAGAGAACAATTAGGAAATATAAAAATAGACAAGCCAGTAATAGGACATTTTACTTGGATAGAGGAAAACAAAAGGCGAGATTTAGACAATATTTGTTTTGCCAAAAAGTTTATATTAGATGCACTAGTACAAGCAGGAGTATTACAAGACGATAATAGAAAAATAGTAACTAACTTTACAGACAGCTTTGAGTATGCAGATAAGAGTAAAGTAATAGTAGAGTTGGAGGAAATATGAGTAAACAAGATAAGAAATTAATGATTTTAATAATCATAGTATGGATAATATACTTTGGTGGAATTTTTATAGCTACAAGAAACAAAAAAATAGTAGATAACAATTACATACAAAATCTAGAAGAAAAACTAAACATATATGAAGAAGACTACGATAGATTTTGTCTAGAAGATAGCTTAAGGCAAACGTATTAGAAAGGAGCAAAAATGGGAGAGATAGAAATAAACGAATATGTGAGAACTAACACAGGTTATATAGCAAAATTAAAACAATATTTAAGTAATACAGGAACATATCTATTTGATGATTTTATTCAAGAAATCCAAGGGGATAAATACAGATGTATAAGTGAAAACGAATTAGAAAAAGTGACAGTAAAACACAGCAAACAATTAATAGACCTACTAGAATTAAAAGATTTAGTTTGTTTTAAAAATAAATTACCAAATAGTTTAGAAAATGAAAAAATGATAATACATATTTTTGATAATGATACTTTAGAAGAAGTTAAACAAGCTATTGAAAGAGAAGAAATTGAACTATTAGAAATACTAACACACGAGCAATTTGAACAAAATTCATATAAATTAGGAGGAAAACAATGGGATTAGATATAAGTATAAAAGGTTTAGAAAGAAAAGATACTTACCATTGTGGATATATAACTTTTAATTTATATAGAAAAAAAGTTGCAAGTGATTATAATAAAAGACTAGGAGAATTGTATGAAAAAACATTCAAAAATGAGTTGAATACAAAAGAAATCGAAGAGTGGAATAATTTATGCAATGATGATTTAGATATATTTTTATGGCATAGTGATTGTGATGGGAAGTTAACACCTAAAGAGTGTAAAAAAATATATGATGTAATGAAAGATTTAAAAGTAGAAATGCAAGGACACAATTATATAGAAATGAATTATTATAATATGCACCAATTATGGCTAAATATGTTTAAACATTGTTACAAGCATAGAGTAAATATGTGGTTTCATTAAAGTAGGAGGAGAAGATGGAAACTGAAAAAGAATTTTACGAATACTTTAATCATCTTTATGAATTAGTACATAGTCTTAATAGAAGACAATATGAAGAACTTAATGAATTTTTAGGTAATATGGAGCAATCCATAGAGGGAGATACTACATTAAAAGAAATAGAAAAATATATTAAGAAATATAAAGCTAAAAACAAGATATTATTTATAACATTTAAAACAAAAAACAAAAACTTATTAGCACATATTTGTAAATATATAATTAGTTTAGAGTGGAATAACGAGTGGGCAATAGCAGTAGCAGGACAAAGTACACCAACAATATTTGGTTGGTATGATTAGGAGGAGAATAGATATGTTAAAAATAAGAGATGATGTAGAACTAGAAGATTTAGAAAAATTTGGGTTTACAGTAGTTGATGATGATTATATTTGGTTAGAAGAACAAGAAAATATAGCAATAGACAAGTATAAAAGAACAATACATATGTTTTCAAATTATGAAGATGAATTTTATAATTTAGAAGTAATATATGACCTAATCAAAGCAAATTTAGTGGTAAAGGAGTAAATAATATATATGGAATACACAGATATAAAATTAACTGAAAAACAAAGATTAAAATTACAAGCATTATATGAAGCTGAAAATCCAAAACCAAGAAATAGAGTAGAGAGAAGAAGGCAAAAAATTAGGAAAGAACGTGGAAGGAGTAAATAAGATATGAGTAGTGAAGAATTAGCTGTTTTTAATACAAATGACTGGGGAGAATGTATAGGTATTATAGAAAAGTATTGGAATGATGAATATGGTACTTTTGATATTGAAGGAAAAAATAATAATATTACCCTAACATTAACCACTGGTGGTTGGAGTGAAAATGAAGAAATAATAAACCTTATATCTAATACAATGTTTTGGTTCTTATGGTGGCAAGAAAGTAAAAGAGGGGGATATTATAGGTTTAAAATAGTAAACAAAATTGAACAAGAGAGAAGTGATACAAATGAAAATAGCTGATGAGATGCTGAATAATATAGTATATATAAAATATTTAGATAATGAAGATAAACTTATTTATAAATATCAAAGAGAAACATTTAGAGTAAGCTTAACTTTTGATAAAAGAGAATTTAAGAAGACATTTCATGCAACAGAAGCTATGTGGGTAGCAAATAATGAAGGTTGGCATACACAAGAATTTAAAAATGAATGGGATAAGTATTGTGCAGCACAAGGTTATTGGTCTAGTATTTGGCACGAATTTTCAATAGAAGAACTACAAGCAATAAATAAGAAAGTAGAGGAATTAGGATGGATATAGAAGAGTACATAAAGAAACAATTAGATTTTTCAGGGGGTGCTTGTTGGAGTACTAATATATTAGGTTTAGCACAGGTTGATTATTGTTTTAATGAATATAAATTCAAAATATTTTGGATAAACGTAAAATTATTTATATTGTGGATATTAAGAAGATACTAGGAGGTATTTTAAGTGAAAGAAAATAGTATTAAGAAAGATATTGAAAAAGTAGAAAACTTAATAAAAAGATGCGAAGAATGTAAATTAAAAGAATGTATAAATTGTGAAACTAGTTATACAGAAATAATGTCAGTAAAAAGAATAGTTGATAGTTATAAAAAAGTATTAAAAGAGAATGAAGAATTAAAAGAAGAAAGACAAATAGTAGGGATACCAGTAAGAAATAAAAGAGATGGGAGAATAGGAATAGTATTACATCAATGGGAAAGTGGAAGTGTTGCAGTATTAGAAAGTATAAATCCACGAGTAATAAATACTCACGATAGTTGGAATACATTAGAAATAGTAACAGATGAAGTAAAACAAACTCAAACAAAATGTGAAACTATTCCAGTTCAAGAAGTAAAAGATAAGATAGAAGAATTGAAAGAACAATATACTGTTAGAGAACTTGATTTTATAAAAACAACACAAGATATAAGAAATATTATTATTCAATCACTAGAAGAACTACTAGAAGGGGAAAATTAGAGGAGGACAAGCTATGACACCAGAACAAGCAGTAAAGTTATTAGATAATTTAAGTGAATATGGACTTTGTTATAATATAACAGAAGAGTATCAAGAAGCTATGAAATTAGTTTTATCTATGCTAGAAAATCAACAAGAAAGAATAGACTATTTAATGAGAAGTATTGAAAGAAAAGAGCAATCATTAAAAGAAGAACATGAAGAGAATATAGAATATTATACTATGATAGAAAAGAAAGACAAAATAATTAAAAATATAATTAAAAGGTTAGACAATGATATAAAAAGAATAACAGAAACAAAAGCAAAAGGTTATACAGATGACTATAGAAGATGTAGATTAAAAGCTTACAGAACAAAAACAAAAGAAATTAAAGAATATATAGAAGAACAATATTTTGAAAATAAAGCAAAAGAGTAGGTGATACAAATGACAATAAATCATATATACAACATAGTAGTAAACACAATGGAAGAATTAGAGAATATAAACTTATTAGATATATCAAAAAGAAAACAAAATCAAGTAAAAGTAAATGAGGCATATAAGATATTAGACAATTTCAAAGATGAATTAATAAGAGAAAATATAAAAAGAAATGGAGGTACTAAAGAGAATGACTAAAGAACAATTAATTTTATTATTAAAAAATTACAAAGAAAATAAGGCAAAATTGAAGTTAAAACTAAGAGAAAAGGAAAGTATACTACGTAAAATAGAAAGTCTTAAAAATGTAACGTTGTCAGTTACAAGCTATGAAGAAAATAGCGATATACATAGTAAGAATATAATAACTGATAAAGTAGGAAATAAAGCAAGTGATAACTTAGATGTAGAAGCAGATTTAAAAATAGAATTAGAAAAAGTAGAAGATGAAATAAAAGAATTAAATACTAAACTAGAAGAAGTAGATATAAGACTGGATGGATTAAGAAGAAAAGAAAAAGAAATATTAATTGCTTATTATGTAGAAGGAAATACATACAAAGAAATAGGAAGTATAACATATTATAAATTATACAACGAAACTAGATCAGAAGAAACAATAAAGAAAATAATACAAAAAGCAACTGAAAAGATATCAAAATATTAGAGTTACCTATTTTTTACCTAATATTGCCCTATTTTTTCACTTGTTTTTCAATATTAACTATAATATAATTATAATAGCAATAAAAGAAAGGAAAACTTACTATATCTTTCTTTATTGTCATGAATTTAAAGCATAGTCACAGAAAATAAAAATGTGGCTCGTTAGTCCAAATGCTACACTAAAATAAAAAATGGTCTATAGAAGAGTTAGATATATTCTAGCTCTTTTATTATGCTATTAATATGCTAGGTATTTAATATATACGCGATATCTCATGTCGCCTCCTTTTTTAAATTGTATAAAGCCATGATCTTGAACTTCCTAGCGGTTCAAAATATTTAATACTTTGTAAGTAGTGATATAACATAGAATGCAAATCGACAAAAGATTGTTAGTATGTGTTTCTACACGAAAGCATAAGTCAATTAGTTCTAGAGTGCAATATTCTATAACTATATCATTACTTAGAGAATATTAAAAGCTATTGACAAAGTGAACATAATATATTATAATGTGAACATTGAAACTGTTAACAACTTTTTAAAAAGCTATTGCTTTAGGAGGTAAAATTATGCCGAACGACACAACTTCTAGTCCACGGACAAATAGTGAAGGAAAAGTTTCATGGAGAAACTATGATGGAACAAAAGATTATCATGATGTGAATGCAACACAGATGAATGTTAAAGACAAAAAAACAGGTGATCATATGTTCTACAATCTCAAGCAGGGAAGACAGGGAGTTGCCCTTGGCGGAGCCGAACGGAAAGGCAAAAAGTAGTTAAACAACTGAATAACTTAAAAGCACTGATTAATTTCAGTGCTTTTTTCATGCAATAAAACAAAGGAGAAATCTATGAACGAATTATATAAAAAAGAAATATGTATAAATTGTGCAAATGAGAATTGTAAAAATAGAATAGAAACAAATAGAACACAAGACTTATGTATAGAACAAATAAATACAATAACAACTACAAAATGTAAAGATTTTATATGTAAAAACAAGAGAAAGAAAAGGCCTTTAAGTTGGCAAGGGTGGTAAGTATGAAAATAGAAGATATATTAAAAAGAACAGATAATGAAACATATAACAAGTTAAAATCAAGATTTAATTATAAAGAGTGTATGAAGAGAAAATGTAAAGACTGCAAGAAAAAGAAAGAGTGTTTTAAGGAGCAAGAATAATGAAATTTAAAATGAACAACAAGACATGGTACATAAAAGAATTATCACAACAAGAAATGAAAGAAGAATTAAAAAAGCATTTTGAAAATCCAATAACGGATGGAAAATATTACGGACTAACATATGCAGATACACAAGAAATATTTTTAGATAAGGATTTATGTCCAGACAGAAAAAGAAGTACCTTATTACACGAATTAGGACATTGCTATATATTAACATATATAACACATCAAGATAGAAACTACAATGAAGAAGATGTAGTAGATATAATATCAAATTCACACGATATTATAAGAAATATAGTAGATAAATATTTTAAAAAGATATAGATATAAAAAATAGGAGCATTTTATAGCTCCTATAGATTTTAAACATTATTATGTATCCAATCAGAAACTTCTTTAGATAGATTTTTCCAAGCACATTCTCTAGTTAATTTTGCTACGAAAATCTTATCATCATCGTCAATATAATTTTTTAAATTATCTCTTATATCAGTTGAAGAAGTTGAAGATTTAATTATCCAAATAGACTCTAATAAATGAGCATAATAGCCATAATTCTTAATGGCTTCATATAATTTAGAATAATCTTTATCGGATATTAAATCATATGTAATTATAAATGTAGACATAGTATTTCACCTCACTTTCTATAAATATTGTAGCAAAGTAAAAGTGAAAAGAATGTCAAAAAGTGTCGAAAAATATAAATTAAAGCAAAATAAAGTAGGTGAGTGAGGTGGCGAAATATGACTGGAAGCAGTTAGAAAAAGAATACATATTAAGTGATTATAAATCAGTAAGTAGCTTTCTGAAAGATAAAGGAATAAAATCAAACGGAAGTACTAAAAAGAGTACAAAAGGATGGAAAGAAAAAAAGGTACTAAAAGAGGACCAAAAAAGTACTAAAGTAATTGAAAAAGTAATAGAGAAAGAGTCCGAAAAAGAAGCTGATAAAATAATACAAGTAAAAGATGTAGCAAATGATTTATTAAGTAAAATAGTACAAGCTAATAATGAACTTAATATGCATATAGCAAGAAATAAGAAAAAGACTAAAATAGTAGAATACAATTACGATATGTGTAAACCAAGTAAAGAAATAATAGATGAAGAGGAAGAAATAAAGTCATATATAGACATTATAGATAGAAAAGGACTAAAAGAGCTTACCTCTGCATTGAAGGACTTAAGTGATATATTAGGAACTAAAGAGGACGATGACGAAAACGATAATTCATTTATAGAAGCTTTAAATGGAAAAACGGAGGACATTTGGAATGAAGAAGAAAAATAAAGCAAATTTCAAATGGAAACAAATGTCTAACAAACAATTAAAAGTATTTACTTGGTGGAACGTTAACTCACCTATGAAAGATAAAGATGGAATAATAGCAGATGGAGCTGTAAGAAGTGGTAAAACTATAAGTATGGCACCTAGTTTTGTAATGTGGGCTATGGAGAATTATGATGAGTGTGATTTTGCTATATGTGGAAAAACAATAGGTTCTTTAAATAGAAATGTTATAAATACGTTAAAAAAACAATTACATTCACTTAAATATAGATATGAACATAAAAGAAGCGAAAATTTATTAATAGTTAGTAAAAATGGAAAGACTAACTATTTTTATTTGTTTGGAGGTAAAGATGAATCAAGCCAAGATCTAATACAAGGTATGACATTAGCCGGTATCTTCTTTGATGAAGTAGCATTAATGCCACAATCGTTCGTTGAACAAGGTATAGCAAGATTAAGCGTTGAAGGTGCTAAATTTTGGTTTAATTGTAATCCTAAAAATCCAAATCATTGGTTCAAATTAGAATATATAGATAAGATACAAGAAAAAAACATATTATATTTACATTTTACAATGGATGATAATTTAACGTTATCAGAAGCAGTAAAAGAAAGATATAGAAGAATGTTTGTTGGAGTATTCTATAAACGAAATATCTTAGGTTTGTGGGTAACTGCAGAAGGATCTATTTATACAATTTATAGCGACAACAAAGAAGTTTATTATACAGATAATCCAGACTATGATTTCATACAAATTGGAATAGATTTTGGTGGAAATGGTTCAGCACACACATTTGTAGCAAGCGGTCTAAAAAATAATTATTCAAAATTAACAGCTTTGATGTCAGAAAGATTGGAAGCGACTGGAATGACACCACAACAATTATATAATGCATTAGATTTATTCATAGAAAGAGTGCAAAATAAATATGGACAAGTTAGTATGTTATATCCAGATAGTGCAGAACAAACACTAATAAATGGAATAAAAACTATGGTATCAAAAAAATATCCTCATATATCTGTAAGAAATAGTATTAAAGAAGAAATAATAGACAGAATTAGATGCACGACAAGCTTGATGGCTAGTTTTAGATTTTTTATGACACACGATTGCGTCACATTAGAATTAGCATTTGAAAATGCGGTATATAATGACAAGCCAAAAGAACAAGGAAAAGATGAAAGACTAGATGATGGAACGTCAGATATAGATACACTTGATGCATTTGAATACAGCTGGGAGAGATATATAAAGCAATATAGTAGAGTTGCGTAGGAGGAACATTATGTTTAAGAAAATAGTAAATTTTATAAAAGGAGCAATAAATAAGATGTTTAATACAACTGATATAGCAAAAGATTTTAATATAGATATATCAACAAGTAATGAGGTATTATCTGCCATTGAAAAGTGGTCTAATATTTACAATAATAAAGCACCCTGGTTAAATGAAGAAGTAAAGTCATTACATGTTGCCAAGACAATATGTGAAAAGGTAGCTAAAGCAGTAACAATAGAATTTAAAACTAAAGTCGACGATAAAGAAATAGATGAAACATATCAAAGATTCATTAAGAATATAAGAACTAATACAGAGTATGCGTTAGGAAAGGGTGGAATGTTCTTCAAGCCATTTTATAGTAATGGAAAAATCAAGATTAGTTGTATACAAGCAGATAAATTCATACCTACAAAGTTTGATAGTACCGGCGAATTGCTAGGTGCTATTTTTATTGATCAAATTACAAGAGGAAAAGAGATATATACGAGACTTGAATATCAAGAACTCAACGATACAACATTAACTATAAAAAACAAAGCATATAAAACTACAATATACAATTCCAATATATTAGGGACTAAAATACCACTTAATTCAGTAGAAGATTGGAACAACATTCAGGATGAAATACAAATCAATCATGTCAACAAACTATTAGGAGGATATTTTAAAATACCTATTGCAAATCCTGTTGACAATACAAGTCCAGTTGGAGTTGCAATATTTGCAAATGCTCTTGATACACTAGAAGAAATAGATAAACAATTTAGTAGAACTTTATGGGAATATGAAGGTTCTGAACTTGCTATTGATGTTGATGAAACAGCATTAAAAAGAGACGAAAATGGTAATGATATATTACCTAAAGGAAAAAAAAGATTATATAGAAAATTAGATTTAGGACCTGAAGGAGGTTGGAATATATTTAGTCCGCAAATAAGAGATACCTCGTTATTTAATGGATTAAATGAATTATTAAGACAATGTGAAAGTCAATGTGGTTTGGCATTTGGAATATTAAGCAAGAATACAGAAGTAGAAAAAAGAGTAGAAGAAATAAAAACTTCTAAACAAGATTACTATGTAACGGTTTCAGATATACAGGGGGCATTACAAACCGCATTAGAGGATCTAATTTATAGTATAGATGTTTTAATGAGTTTGTATGGAATAAAACACAAAGTTGGAGCAAATGCAAGCTTTGATTTTGACGATAGTATTTTAGTCGATAGCGAAAAAAAACAATCACAAGCATTAGTAGAAAGAAATGCTAAATTAATAGATGATATAGAATACTTTGTTCAAACAAGAGATTATTCAGAAGAAGAAGCAACAGAATACGTAAATAAAATGCGAGAGCGAAGCAAAGAACAAATACCAAATGAGGAACTAGAGGAATAGTATATGATAGAAAATAAAATACAAAGTGCAATTAAGCCTATTTTAAGTATATACTCTAAAATTGAACTAGAATTAATAGAGAAAATTGCAGAGCATTTTAATTTGAATGAAGAATTTATTAATAGTGATTATTGGTATTTTGAAAAATTAAAAGAACTTGGAGGCTTAAATAATGAAACATTAAAGCTATTAGAAGAATATACAGGGAGAACAAAACAAGAATTACTAAAGGCTATGCAAAATATTGGTGTAAACTCAATACCAATTGAACAACTAAATATTGCAACTCAAAAGAATGCATTATTAAATCCAGAAAAGATTATAAATAGTACAAATATACAAAAATTAATAAAATATAGTTACAATGAAGTAGAAAATATTTTTTTAAATCTCAATAAAACAATACAAGAACAAGTAAGACAGACATACACAGATATAATAACAGAAACATATATAAAGACAAATGCTGGAGTATGTAGTTATCAAGAAGCAATATTAGAAAGTTTGGACAAATTAGGTGATAAAGGAATATCAATACTTACCTATCAAGATAAAAACGGATTGATAAGAAATTATGATGTAGTAGGAACAATAAGACGTGATTTATTAGTTGCAACGAGGGGACTAGCTGGAAAAGTAAACGAAGAAGTAATAAAAGAAAGTGGAAATCACATAGTAAGAGTTACTAATCATTTTGGAGCTAGAACTGGAGATGGTGGACAAAATTATACGAATCATGCTTGGTGGCAAGAAATGCAATTTTTCTGTTGGAATTATGATGGAAAAGCTACCAAAGAAGAGAAAAAATTACCTGATTTTATGGAACATTGCAACTACGGAGATATTCGAGGTATTGTAGGAATTAACTGCAAGCATTTATTTACGACATGGTATGGATCAACTAAAAAAGAAGATTTAAAATATACATACGATGAAAATAAAGAAGAATACGAAAAAACACAACAACAAAGATATCTTGAAAATGGTGTTCGTAAATGGAAAAGAAAGCAAGTAATTGCAAATAAGGCACAAGATGAAGAAGGATACAAAAAAGCTAGTATAAAGACAAAAGAATGGCAAGATAGATTAAACATATTTACAAATCAAAATAATTTAAAACGTGATTATACTAGAGAACATATAAAAGAATATAAAAATATAACATATAAAGATACAAAGTATGAGAATATAACAGACAAAATCTTAAATAAAGGTAAACAAAAATATAAATTAACAGAACAACAATATTATATTGATGAAGATGGAACTAGATATAATGTAGATAATAAATACGTAATATTAAAACCAACCGAAAGAGAAAAAGAAGTAGCTAATATGTTAGGAGAACTATATGGTGGAAAAATAAAAATAATACCGAGAGTAAATGAACCTAAAAATATAAAAACACCTGATTACATAGTAAAAAATAAAAGATATGATTTAAAACAAATAAATGGAAATGGAAAATATGTAATACAAGGAAATTTAAAAGGAAAGCAAAAACAAGCAGATAACTTTATAATTGATATTACTAACTCTAAACTAAATACAGAAGAAGCAATAAATCAAATACAAAATATTTATAGTTCAAAGCATTATTTATGGTTAGACAGGATAATTTTACTTAAAGATAAAGAGTTTTTAAAAATATATAAAAGAAAATAAAGAAGTCAACTGCGAACCTAGAGGTTCTCAATCGACTTCTTTTAATAATATTATTAACTTAATTATACTATAAATTAGGTTAATAATCAATAGTTTATGCTAAAAAAACAAAAATATTCACTATTTAAGGAGGTGATAATATGGAAAAAATAAAAAGAGAAAGAGCAGAAGAATTAATAAAAAATACTTGTTGTGTAAGAATTGAGGAAAACAAATTATATATAGATAGAGAAATACAAGATAAAAATACGAAAGAAATATACAAAAGAGGAGATGTATTAGAAATAATAGATACCAAAAAGAAAGAAGAAAATAGTTAAATCATAGACGTTTTATAGCGCCTATTTTTTATATCCAAATTCGACTATATGCAAGTCGTGAATAAATGCATAACTACATCGTGAACGAAAAACACGTAAAAGTTCGTAGTAGGAGAAAGGAAACATTATGAAAAGAAAATTTTTAGAAGATTTAGGACTAGAAGCCGATGCAATCGAAAAAATAATGATTGAAGCTGGAAAGGACACAACAGCATTAAAAGCAAAAGTAGATGATTTAACAGAACAATTAAATGTTAAAGATACTACTATTTCGGAAAAGAATAATAAAATAGCTGAACTTGAAAAAGTAGACGTCGAAGCTATTAAAACAACTGAGTACGAAAGAGGAAAAACAGAGGGTTCTAAAGAAATAGAAACTTTCAAAAAGCAAAATGCATTAGAAAAAGCTTTATCTAAGTATAAGGCAAAAGATACTAACATTTTAAGTAAAATGTTAGATATGGAAAAGGTTAAATATGACGACAAGTATGAAATTGTGGAAGGACTAGAGGAACAAATAAACTCTATCAGAGAAAACCACGATTATTTATTTGATAGTGATAAGCCTTTACCAACGTTTACAGGGAATATTAAACAACCTGGAAATGCGCAAATAACTAAAGAGATATTCAATAAAATGGGATATCAAGACAGATTAAAATTATACAATGAAAATAAGGAATTGTATGATCAACTTAAAGCTTAAGAACTTTATTTAGTAATGAGTAATACGAGCCGTCGCCAAACTTTTCGTACTACTCACCTATTCACAAACACTTAAGAAAGTATTTGTATTTAACATTATAATGATAAAAAAATATAAATGCAACCACTTTCTTAAGAAAACAAATATTTAAAAGAAAGAGGTAATTTAATATGGCAAGTGAAACAACAAAAATGGAAAATATGATTAACCCAGAAGTAATGGGAGATATGTTAGATGCTAAGATAGAAGCACAATTAAAATTAACACCTTACGCAAAAGTTGATACAACTTTACAAGGTGTTCCAGGAGATACTAAGACAGTACCAAGCTGGAATTATATTGGGGATGCAGAAGATATAGCAGAAGGAGAAGAAGTTGATACAACAAAAATGACAGCAAGTAAATCAACATTTACTATCAAAAAAGCTATGAAATCTGTATCAATAACACAAGAGTCAATTAACTCTGGATTAGGAAATCCAGTAGGGCAAGCTGAAAGTCAGTTAGCTAAATCAATAGCAGGAAAAGTTGATAACGATGTTTTAGCTGAAGCTTATAAAGCAAAAATGTCATCAGGAGATGGAACATCTCAAATAAGCTATAGTGGGCTAGTAGATGCTTCAACAAAATTTGAAGATGAAGAAGATGGAATTGAAAAAGTACTATTCATTCATCCAGCACAAGAAGGCGCTTTACTAAAAGATAGTAATTTTACATCTGCAGACAAATACGAACCAGGTGTAATGGTAAAAGGTGCTATTGGTAAAGTTGCAGGTTGTCAAGTAAAGAAATCTAAGAAAGTAAAACTAGTAACTTACGCAAAAGATGAAAATGGAACTATAACAATTTCAGCTGATAATATTGAAGAATATCAAGCTAAAGTTGACCCAACTATTGAATTAAAAGCAGGAGATAAAGTAAAAGCATTAGCTGCAGCATCACAATTCTATGTATGCCCAGTAATCAAAATGGAAGCTGATAGTGAAGATACTGAGTATACAGAAGATGAATTGCCAGCTATAACAATATTCTTAAAGAAAGATACATCTTTAGATCATGAATGGTTCCCTAAGAAACAAATTCATGATTTAACTGCATCAAGATATTATGGTGTAGCATTAACAAATGGAGCTAAAGTTGTATTAGCAAAATTCAAAAAATAGGAGTTGAAAGGGCATGATAAATTATACCGATTATGATTTTTATAAAGATACATATAAGGGCGACATGCCCAAAACTGATTTTGATAAATTAGTAACAAGAGCAAGTGCAGAAGTACGAAAAAACATCTTTAATAGAGATATTAAAGGCTATGAAGATGAAGTACAAATGACAACTTGTTCTGTTGCTGATATATTGTTAAAAATCGAACAATTAGAGACAAGAAAAGATAAGTTAGTAAGTAGTGATGCTGTTGATAAGGTAGTTTCTAGTGAAAGTGTAGGAGATTTATCAAGAACATTTGCTAATACGACTAATTTAACTGACTTGGAAAAAGAAATTTCTAACCAAAAAAATAAAATAATAGAAGAAATTAGATTATATCTTTTACGTACAGGCTTATTATATAGAGGTGTTTAATATGGAAGATGTATTTGATAAAGATATAACTATAATAAATCAATACATAGACAACAACCATAAAAAAATATACAAAGTAAGCTATGTAAAAGGATTTTGGAGTTATAATGATGGAATATCAATAAATGGAACGCAACTAATTAAAAACAATGGTTTGTCTGCTAGAATACTAATAAATGATAGTAGGAATGAAGAATATCAAAAGCCAGAAGATTTTAGAAAAGAGCAAAAAACGTGGACATTACAAAATGATGATTATTTAGTAAAAGGAAAAGTAGAAAAATTTACTACTATAACTAAATTATTAGAAAATTATCAAGAAGTAATAAAAATCACTAATATTGCTACTAAGGACTATGGTTCAGAAGATATGTGGCATTTTGCTATAGTAGGAGATTAATATGAAGTTGAATTACATAACAGCTTTTAGCGGTATCCAAAAGCAACAAATCATAGATAAGTATGGTCTTGAAGGTGGAAGAACACAGAAAATTATAGATAGTTCAGTTATGTCTTATATGGAACCATATATGCCAGCTGATAGTTATTCTATGATAAATAATATGTATTCTTCTACAAGAGTTGGTTCAGGAAAAATTAATATTAATGTTCCGTACGCACATTATCAACACGAAGGGATTAAGTATATTGATCCTAAATATGGCACAGGAGCATTCTATGATCCTGTAAGTGGCAGATATTGGAGTAGACCAGGAATAAAAAAAGTTCCAAGTGGACAAAAACTTAATTACCATAGTGGAGCTTTAAGAGGAGACCACTTTGTTGAAAGAATGTTGGCAGATCATTTTGGAGATATACTAAATGCAGGTCAAAAGGAGATAGATAAATAATGCCAGAAGAAATAGCAATGATAGATAAAGTAAGAGAATATATAGCAAAATGTCCTTATTTAAAGGAATATGCTGAATTAAATATAGAGTATTTACAAGATAAAGTAAATACATATTCGGTCAATGAAAATGCAGGGTATGACCCAATTATTTCAAAAGATATTTTAGGAAATCAAGAAAAGCAATTTTTGTTTACTTTTGATAGCAAATTAATATGGAATGAGGATATTCAGAATAATATAGATAATTCAAAGTTTTTTGAGAATTTTAGGAATTGGTTAGAAACAAATAATAAGGAATATATATTTCCAAAAATAGAAGGAGTATATGAAATTGGAGCAACGACAAATGGCTATATACTTGCAACAAATACAAATGAAGCCATTTATCGTATTCAATGTTATTTAAAATATTTAAAGGAGGAATAAAAAGATGGCAGAAGAAGTAAAGAAAAATAAAAGAAGTGCATATGCATCTTTTTTAAATACTGGAACAAAAGCAAATCCAACATTCAAAAGAATGGGAAAAGGTATATCAGAAATGGATTTAGATTATAATGCAGAAGAAGAATCTGAAAAATATATCCATGAAGATAATGCGACACATAGTGTAACAAGTTATGCTCCAGCATCAGACGTAGAACAAAAATGTTATGTAGGCGAAGATATATTTGAATATATTGATGCAAAAAGAAGAGCAAGAGCTGTAGAAAGTGATGCAGAAACACAAAGATTAGACGTTTTCTTATATGATAAGAAAGCAGAAGGAGTATATGGTGCAGAATTAAGTGATGCAATTATAGTTCTTTCTAAATTTAATGGAGAAGTTATAGGATATTCAGTTAAAAATAATGGAGATCCTAAAATAGGATATGTAACTATTACAACTGGTCAATCAGGAACAACAATAGCATTTACAGAAGGCACATATTCAGCCTAAAAGAGTGCCTGTAAGGCACTCTAATATTATCGGAGGTAATTAAAAAATGAATAAAGTAGATGGAAAAATTAGAGTAAAATCACAGACTTTATATGAAATAGAAGTTAATGATGAAGGAGAATGCATTTCTTTTGATGTGTCAGATATTGGATTACAAGCTAAATTTATTGAATGTTTTGACTCTATAAACAAAGAAACAAATAAATTTTCTAAAAAAGAAAAAGAATTACTAGAGAAAATAAAAAATGAAAGACAAGAAGAACAAACAGAATTATTTACTAAAACAGAAAAGGAATATATTAAAATACAACAAGATTTTTATAAAGTTTGTAGAGAAATAATGGATAAATTTCTAGGTGAAAATGCTTGTCAAAAAATATTTGGTAATGCTAATTATCCTAAAATGTACATAGATTTATTTGAACAATTAGAACCTCATTTCAAACAAATGGGAGTAAATAAAGAAAAAATGCAAAAAGATTTATATAAGAAATATATGTCAAATAATAAAAAAATTCTTAAATAAATTACAAAATTCGACATTGTTTGCAGTTGATATATGTTATAATTTCTTTATATAAATAATAGGAGGAATTATAATGGAGAAAAGTAAAAATAATAAAGCGATAACAATAATATTTTGGATTATTTCAAGTATTTTTTTATTAGCAACTTTAATATCTTTAGTACGTATAAATCGTGGAAATGTTGCGCAATTTATAACGTATGGACTGGCAACTTTGAGCATATGTCCACTTGTTACAAAAATAAGCGAAAAAATTAGATGGTATATTCAAGTAATAGTAACAATCTTAATTATAGTAATTGGAAGTAGATTTTTTACTAAACCAATAAGAGAACAAATCATAACAGCTAATAATTACAATGACATAATGCAAGAAGTAGAGTTACAAATAAAAGAAGATGACGATTTATACTATTTTACATATGCTTATTTATATTATACGACAACTGATGGGATGTCTTCTATATTTATGTATAATTATGACGAAAACACAATGTTTAGCAATATATATGGAAAGACAATACAGCAATTAATAGATGAAGGAAAGCAATTAATGAAAAAGAACGATATGTCTATTGAAAAGTTTAAGCAAGAAATTAATAATATTAAACAATAAAAAGTATTAAAGAAGGTAAACGACACCTTCTTTTTTTTATGGGGGAAAAAATGTATCCAGAATTTATAGAGATAGATAATAGGCAATATAAAATAAATACTGATTTTAAAGTTGCATTAGCATGTTTTGAAGCACTAGAAGATGACGAAATTAATGATGTAGCAAGAATGTATGCAATCATATCTTTGTTATTAGGGGTAGAAAAAAATGGAGAGATAATAATTCCTGATTTTGATAATGAAGATTTAAAAAAAGTAGTTGAATTATTAATGAAATATTTATCTTGTAATAATGATAATACTACAATTAATAAGAAAGATATGGACTTTATACAAGATAAAGAGTATATATATGCAAGTTTTATGACTGATTACAACATTGATTTAGAATGTAGTGATATGCATTGGTGGAAATTTTGTAATTTAATAAAAGGACTAACAGATAAATGTATCTTAAATAAAGTTAGAGATATAAGAAACACAGACTTAAGCGAGTACAAAGATATAAAAACAAGAGAAAAACTTATAAAAGCAATGGAAAGTGTAAAGTTGAAAGAAAAGAAAACAAAAGAGCAAAAAGATGCAATAGATGAATTTAATAATTTATTTAATTAGAGACATTAATGTCTCTTTTTTGAAGAGAGGTGTATATAGTGCCAGATGGAAGCTTAAGAATAAGTACAAAAATTGATAATAGTAAAATAGATAAACAAATATTAGAGTTACAAAATAAAATAAAAAAATTACAAATTAACAACGAAAAAAATGATTTAGAGAAAAGTGGATTGCAAGAAGAAATAAATAAATATAATGATTTACTTTTAAAAGCAGATGAATATAAAAATATAGTAAAAGAATTAAAAAATGAAAAGAGTAATATGCTTAAAGAAAATCCTAGTTTAGCTGTTGCAGTCGACACACCTGAATATGCAAATATAAAAAGACAAATTACTGAAATACAAGAAAAATATAGACAAGCTACTGAAGAGATAGACAAACAATCTCCTAAAATAGAAAAAACAAAAATAAAATTACAAGAAGTAGAGCAACAACAAATAGAAAATAACTCTAAGCTAGCAGAATATAATAAACAATTACAAGATAGTCAAAAAAAACAAATTGATTTAAATTATAGTACAGAAGGAATAGGAAAATCTGTAAATAAAGGTATTACTAAGATATTAAAATATGGAATGGCATTGTTAAGCATTAGATCAATATATGGTGTATTATCTAATGCAATGAATAGTTGGTTAAGTGGAAATTCTCAAGGAGCAAAACAAATAAAAAGTGATATAGATTATATGAAGAATGCTATAGGAGGAGCATTAAGCCCAATCTTAAAATATATAGTAAACTTATTATATCAAGCACTTGGATTTACAGGTGCTTTGATTAAGGCATTTACAGGAGTAGATATATTTGCTGGAAGTGTAGCTGATTATATGAAATCAACTACAAGTAGTGCAAGTAAAACTAATAAAGAATTAAAGAAACAATTAACTAGTTTTGATAAGATTAATAAATTGAATGACAATGAATCAAATACAAGTGGAGGAGGAAGCGGAGTAGTTGCACCTTCACAAGATTTATCTAGTATAATGGAAAAATATACAGAACAAGCAGAAAATTTAAAGAAATGTTTTGAAGAAATAAAAGATATTGTTGTAGCAATAGGAGTAGGAATAGCAACTTGGAAAATAGCAGATGCACTAGGAGCAAGTATTGGTTTAAGTTTAGGATTGACATTAACTGCATCTAGTTTATATTTTGCATGGAAAGGTGCTAAAGGTTTTCAAGATGGTGAAATATCTAGCAAAGATATATTAGAAGCAGTAGCAGGAACAATAGGTGCAGGAATAGGAGTTGGAATAATTGGATCTACATTAGGATTAGGTTTAGCAGCATCAACTACATTAGGATTGTCTGTAGCATTGTTTGTTGCTAGTTGGGAATTAGCTTCATATGGGCAATCACAATCACCAGACTGGGTAAAAGCTCTAATAGGAGATGTAACAAATTTTGGAGCAGAAGAAGCATTGATGAACAAATTAGGTATTCCTAAAAGTCATAATTTTACAATAGAAATGTTAATATATATGCCAGTTGGATTAATAGAAATTGCAGAAAATTTATTTCCGGGAATTAAAAACACATTATTACAAAGATTAAAAGAAGTATTATGGGATGTTGCAGACGAAATTGAAAAGATTCCAATAATAGGACAAACTATTGCAAATGGAATAAGAGGAGCAATTCAATTATCTGGCAAAGATATGACAAGAACATTAGAAGAAACAACAACAAATTCAATAGAAACAGCAAAAACAAAAATAAATGAAAAGTCATTAGAGGCAGGAGGAGAGGCTGGGACTAATTGGATGAGTGAAATGAAAAATAAAATAGATACAGAAAAGAAAAGTTTACAATCTACTATTGAAGAAACTATATCTGATGCATCAAGTAATTCTAATAATGAAGTAGAACAACAAGGAAAAGATATAGGAGAAAATTATATAGATGCAACTAAAGAACAAATAGAGCAATCAAAAGAATCCTTAAGTAATTCTATTATGCAGACTACAAATGAAGCTACAGATAGAGCATCTAATAACACACAAGAAAATGGAATGAAATTAGGAGGAAAGACAATAGATGGAATAAAATTAGGACAATCAAGTCAAACTAATAGTTTAAGTAATAACGTTTCCGAGGTAGTAAGAGAAGCAAATAATAGTGTAGACACATCAAGTTCAAATTCAATAGGTTCAAATATAGTAAGTGGAATTAATAATGGTGTAAATAATAATAAATGGTCATTGTTTAGCACTATGACTAATCTAGGAAACAGATTATTAAATAATTTTAAAACTGCTTTAGGTATTCATTCTCCTTCTCGTGAAATGGCATCACTTGCTAAATTTATTCCTTTAGGAATAGCAGAAGGTATAGATAGTACAGAAGATAAAGCAATAGGAAGTATGAAAAATTTAGTATATGGTTTAGAAGATACTATGAGCGAAATTGATTACAGCAATATTACAGAAATTCCTAAAATTTCTAAAAATGCAATTAGTTATATTCCAAAACAATCAATATCAACAAATGAAATTCAACGTAGTATAGTTGGAACAGATAACAATGTATTAAATAAAGTATTGTCAGTACTTCAATCTAATTCTAAAGGAAGTAAAACAATTACAATTCCATTAATAATAGACGGAGAAGAATTTATACGAAAAACTATACAATTAAATGATGATTATAATTTAGAGACAAATGGGGGAGGTTTATAATGGCAAATTTAAAAGATTTTCTTAAGATTTGTAAATTTTCTATTACACCAGAACCTATGTGGGGTTCTGATGCAGGAAGAGAAAATATGACAGGAGATTTTTCAGGAACATTCAATGGTTATTATACGAACATAACATTATCTTTTGGAAAAACAACGCAAGATGAAATGAAGACTATAAAAGAAACATTTGAACATCCTACATTTGATTTTACATATCCTAGTGATAAAACAGGAGAAGATGTTACAGAAACTTTTTATGGAACGGCTATAAAAGCAGAGAAAGAAAGTATAAAAACAAATTCAAAATATCTTCCATTTGAAATTTCACTTATAGCAATAACAAGGAGGGATTAGTTTGTATAATATAGACGATAACTTTATAAATCAAATAGGAATTGCAGGAAAAGAAAAAGATATAATAGTCATGAAAGGAAAAGATAAAATAATTCCTCGAACATTTAAACACTCTTTTTCAGGAGAAATATTTACTTCAGTAATGCAAAAAATAGAAATTGAAGTTAAAAATGGAAACTTATTAAAGGAAGATACTATATTACAACCCAAATATGGATTAAAAGTAGATAATGAATACAAATATTTAGATTACTCAAATTATAATGTATATTCTAGTGAAATAAACTATGATACTAATATTGTAAAAACGATAGCTTATGATAATTTAGTAAAGTTTATGATAAAATATGAACTAGGAAAATTGAATATAACATTTCCTACAACAATATTAGGATTAATTCAAGCAATCTGTAACTATATAGGAGTTCAACTATATAGTACAGATTTTTTTAATGCAAATTTGTCTATAGAAGAAGATCTATTTAGTGAATTGAATTGTACGTATAGAGATATTATAAATTACATTTGCCAAGCAACTTTGACAACTGCAATTATTAAAAATAATAAATTATATTTCAAAAAAGTAACTGAAACAAATAAAAAGATAGTTCCTAAATTATTAAAAAAATTGAAAATAAAGCAAGAATTTGGTGGCTGTAATAGTTTAGTTTTAGGAAGAGGCGATTTAAACGACAATATTTATTCAAAAGATGATGCTTTAATAGAACAAGATGGATTACAAGAAATAAGATTTGATAATAATGAAATATTGAATAAAAGAAGAGAAGCAGTAATAGATAGTATGTTTGCACAAGTTAAAGGTTTAAAATATTATTCTTTTGAAATAAAAGATAAAGGAATTGGAATATTTGAACCTGCAGACCTTTGTCAAATGCAAGACTTAAATAACAATACATATAAAGTATTAGTATTAAATCAAAATATAACAATCACTAGTGGTTGTGAGGGAAGTATGAGTGCGAATGTACCTAATGCAAGTACAACAAAATATGAATACGCTACAGATAGCCAAAAACGACAAAGTAAAACAGAGATAATAGTAGACAAACAAGGGAAAAAGATAACTCAATTAGCTCAAGAGACAAGTGAAAGAATAGAGCAAGTTCAATCACAAACAGACTTAAATACAGATGAAATAGCCAAAATGGGTAGTACTAAAACAGCAGAAGGTACAGAATTAAATATAGATGCAAGTAAAAACCCAGCACACATAAAAATATGGGGTAAAACAGAACAAGCCACAAGTACAACAGGTGATAATATTTTAGGTTTACCTAATGGATACACATTTACTAAAGATGGAGTAACTGTTACAATAAATGATGGCGTTATAAAAGTAAATGGTACAACTACACAAGTTACAGAAATTGATATACCCATAAACAAAGTAGTTTTAAAAGGTAATTATACATACAGTTTATCAGCCTCTAATGTTACTAATAATAGCAGTATTAGTTTTACATTATATGATAAAGATAAAAAGACAATAGGTACTTATATAACTTGTGGAAAAGATGGGGTAGGAAGAGCTTTACAATTAACAAATGTAGATACAACTATTGAATATATACATTTTTGGGCAACAGCTAATTTAACATATAAAAATATAGAGTATTATTATATGATTAATGAAGGGTCTTATGCTTTTCCTTTTGAACCTTTTATACCAACAAGTCCTTCCCCAGATTACCCTAGCAGAATTAGAAATATAGGGGATAATATAAATTTATTTGATAAAGATACAGCCACAGATGGAAAATATATTGACAATATTGGTAGCATACAAGCTGAGGCTACTGCAATGTATAGTAATTATATAGAAATAGAAACTAACAAGGATTATTACATTTCTGGAAGAACGAATTGGGCAAGTATAGCATTATATGATGCAAATAAAACGTTTTTAGAAAGAACAGCAACTACACAAGCAAATGGAATTTTTGGAATTTTAAATATAACAAATTCTAATTGTAAATATATTAGAATAAATGCTTCATTAATAAACAAAGATACTTTAAAAATAGAAGAAGGTTCAATGGCAACACCATACACCGAATATGGCTGTGGAAGTATTGACTATAGAATAGAAAATGGAGGAAATATTTTCGATACTTCAAAAGCTATAGTATGCAGTATAGGAAACTGGTGGACTACAATAATTCCAAATAAAACAAACAATACAAGTGTTACTATTGATGAAAATTATTATCTTCATGGTACAGCTTCTACTTATTTAGTTGTAGTAGCTCCTTTAAGATTTATAAAAGATAGAACTATATATAATAAAGGAGCTTTTGGATTAATTGTATATAATAACAATGGGAAAGCAGTAAGTGTAGTAGATGCTCTTTCATATACTCCAACAGAAACATTTGATGGCTATATAGGAGTAAGAATAAATACTGGAGCAGCAACTGAAGGAAAGAGAATATTATTAATGTATCATGATATTGCAACTTCTTTTCCATACAAAGAACAAACAATACATTTTCCTTTAAGTGAAGGACAATTATTACATGAAGGAGATTATCTTGCAAGTGATGGAATACATCAAAAAAGGAAAACTTATATATTTACAGGAACAGAAGAAATTGAACTTTGGGGAAATGGAACTGATAGTGCGTATAGAATGGTATATAAAGGGCTAATAAGTGAAATTAAAAAGAGTGGTTTAATACTTTCTAATTATTATTCTATGAAATTACCAACTCAATTATATGAATTTGTAGAAGGAATAGCAATAGATACTAATGGAAATATAATAATTCATGATGAAAAATATTCTACAATAGCTGATTTTAAATCATATCTATCACAACAATATGCAAATGGTACACCAATTACAATAGAATATCAACTAGCAGACGAGATTATTACCCCTTTAACACCTACAC
>CAKPGD010000013.1 GCA_934154515.1 uncultured Clostridia bacterium | reverse complement strand
ATGCTGTAGATAATTCATATAATCCATTTTTATATTTTAGATTTTGAAAGGAGGAAATATGTCAGAAAAAAATAAAAGTAAGATAATATCAATATTATTTATTTTTATACTAATTTTAGGTTTTTTAATAAATATTTTAAAAAAAGATGAAACTATATCTATAGCAGAAAGAAGAAAATTAGAACAATTTCCTAAAATCTCAGTATCAGAAGTATTTGATGGAACATTTTTTAATAAATTTGATAAATATGTAACAGATCAATTTTTTGAAAGAGAAGTATTTAGAAAAATAAAAATAAATATAGAATTAAAACTATTAAATAAAAAAGATTATAATAATTTATATGAATATAATCATTATATAATTGAGCAAATATATCCATTAAATGAAAAATCGATATCAAATATTTCTAATAAAATAAGAGAAATAAGACAAAAATATTTGACAGAAAATAATCAAATATATTATTCAATAATTCCAGATAAAAATTATTTCGTTGAAAAAAATAACTTAAAAATAAATTATTCAAATTTAGAAGAAATACTAAATAAAAATTTAAATTTTGGAAAGTACATAAGAATATTTGATTTATTAGAATTAGGTGATTATTATAAGACAGATTCACATTGGAAACAAGAAAAATTAATAAAAGTAGCAAAAAAATTCGAAGATGAGATGAATATAAATTTAAATAATAATTATGAAGAAAAATTAATAACAAATTTTGTTGGAGTATATGCAGGACAATTACCAATAAATAAAGAAAATGATGAGATAAAAATTCTAACAAATAATATATTAGAAAATTGTAGAGTATATAATTATGAAACAAACAAAACAACGAATATTTATAATATGGATCAAATTAATTCAATAGATAAATATGATATTTATTTATCAGGAGCTGTATCATTATTAAGTATAGAAAATCCGGAAAGCAAAACAGAAAAAGAATTAATTGTTTTTAGAGATTCTTTTGCAAGTAGTTTTGTTCCATTATTAGTTGATGGATATAGAAAAATAACAATGATTGATACTAGATATATTTCACCAAAAATTTTAGGAAATTATATAGAATTTAGTAATCAAGATATATTGTTTTTATATAGTACATCTGTTATAAATAATAGTTATTCATTAAAATAAATGGCAAAAATTGTCGATAAAAATTACAAAAAATGTAAAAAATATATTGAAAAAGCCTCAGAATTATGCTAGAATATTAGAGACATTTTTTATAGATACAGAAATCATAAAAATAGGAAAGTCATATTTGAAAAAAATCTAAACAGGAGGAAAATATGGACTATTATGGAACGCTAATTTTGTTGACAATAATGACATCATTAGTTTTAATTGTGAATGTGATTTTAAATGGAAACTTTGATAATAAAACAAAAAATGGATTTATTATTACATTTACTTTTATTATAATAGGAGCTTTTTGCGAATGGGTAGGAGTGGTATGTAATGGTAAGATATTTTTTGAAAGCAAGCGATTGAATGTAATAATTCATTATATAGTAAAATATATTGAATTTACTATTGCACCAATAATGCCAGTAATTTTCTCTAAGATGATTTTTGAGAGTAAAATGAAGAAAAGGCGGAAATCGTGGTGGAGTTTATCTTGGTTGATTTTGTACATCATATTAGAAGTAATATCTATGTTTGGAAATAAATTTATATTTTATATAGATGAAAACAATAGATATTGCCATGCAAGATTTTATTGGATTTATATTCTTTCTTTTTGTATTTCAAGTGTATATATGATAATAAATATATTTGAATTTAGCAAAGAGTATCAAAATAAGAATAAATTACAATTAAATTCTATAATTGCATTTCTGAGTGTTGGTGTTTCAATTCAACTGGTAAATCCTCAAATTAAAACATGTTGGCTTTCTATAGCAATAGCAGCATCGTTGTTCTTTATATATTATACTAGTATAATTCAATATGTGGATGGACTCACAAAATTATTGAATCAAAAATGTTATTATACATATCTAGAACAAAATGCAAATACAATGTTCACTCTACTTATACTTGATGTTAATAATTTCAAATATATAAATGACAATTTCGGTCATAACTTCGGTGATCAGATTTTAGCAAATTTAGGTGAGATTATTAAGAAAGAGTATGGGGAATATGGAAGGTGTTATAGAATTGGAGGAGACGAATTTGCAGTATTAATAGAAAAGAATTCGCAGGAAATAAAACAAGCAAATGTAAAATTTAAAAAGGCAATTAAGGAAAAAAGAAAAGAAATTCCTGAATTTCCATCAGTATCCTTTGGAATGTCAACATATAATCCGGATAGTAGAGAAGTACATGATATTAATGCAACTGTTGAAGAAGCAGATGCTAAAATGTACAGAATGAAAAATGAGGTAAAAAATATGGCTACTAAATGATTGCTAAAAGAGTACAAGAAAATTCTTGTACTCTTTTCTTATAGACAATTAAAAGGTTATTGTCAAAAAAATTAAAATAATATATAATTATTGCAAAAGAAGAAAGAAAAAGGAAAAGACAATGAAGAAAATAAATAAATACCTATATATAATTCTTAGCATTTTACTTGTAATACCATCTATATTTTATTTATATCAAAAAGGAACAATAGAAGGATTTAATATATATTTTGATTTTTTATTAAATAAAAACATTGATAAAAAAATATCCACAACATGTTTTATAGTGATATTTATTTTATTAAGTGTAGTGTACTTAAGAATAATTAAAGAAAAAAATAGTTTTAAAAATATAAAAGAATTAATAAAATATGTTTTTATAGTTTGCTCTATCTTTTTGTTCATGTTACCATGGACATCCTCAGATATATTTTATTATATGGGAGTTGGAGAACTAGATAGTCAATATGGGCAAAATCCATATTATATTACAATAGAACAATATTATTCGGAAAATTCTAATAAAATAAATGATGAGATTATGGAACAAGCTAAAGATAATTTCTGGGCAAATACTACAGTTGTTTATGGTCCAATATCTCAAATAATATTTAAATTATGCACAAAAATATCTAATAAAAATATTAATATATGTATAATTATATTTAAATTTATTAATATTTTAATTCATTTATTAAATTGTTATTTGATATACAAAATATCTAATAAAAAAATCTTTTCAGTAATATATGGGCTTAATCCATTAATTTTGTTAGAATTTATTGGAAATATGCATAATGATATAATATTAGTTGCATTTATTTTATTAGCAATATATTTTATTTATAAAAAAAATAATTTAAAAATAAGTATATTATTTTTAGCATTATCAACAGGAATGAAATATTTTTCAATATTACTATTGCCGTTTTTTATTATATATTATTATAGAGACAATAAAAAGATAACATATAGATTTATTAAATGCATTCAATATGGAATAATATTTTTAGGATTAATATTATTGGAATATTTATTTTATTTTCAAGATTATACAGTATTAATAGGAATAATTACGCAAACATCAAAATATTCAAAATCAATATATTCCGCAATTTTATTAAAAAATAAAGAAATTGCAGTCGAACTTAGATATATAGTATTGTATGTATTTTATATATATTATATAAAGGTATTCATAGAAATAATATTTGAAAAAAATATAAAATGGAGAAATGTTATAAAAAAATGTAATAATATATTAGTTTTTTCAATGTTATTATTAACAACATTTCAACAATGGTATTTGATATGGTTTTTTACAATAATAATGTGGCAAAATAATAAAAAAATAAATAGGTTATTATCGATTACCATTATAACAGAACTTGCAAATGCAATATATATGTATAAATCAGAATGGTATATTTATGATGGTATATTTGTAGCAATAATAATTTGTTTATTTATATTAAATATTTTTACTCAAAAAATATTGCGAAATTTTAGAAAGGAACAAAGAAATGAAAAAAAACAAAAAGTTTGAAATAATTGCGATTATTTTAATAATTTTATTTGCGATATCTATTTCACCAAAAACACTTCAAAATGATACATTTTATAGTATAAAAATAGGAGAATTAATTGTAAAAAATAAAAGTATTGATATGATGGATCATTTTTCATGGCATCAAAATATGAAATATACATATCCACATTGGTTATCAGATGTAATTATATATTTGGTATATAATATAGGTGGTTTTCTTGGAATATATATATCCACATGTATATTTGCTACGATTTTAGGAGTTGTATTTTTTGTTGTAAATGAGAAGATAAACAAAAATCAAATATTATCATTTTTTATAACAGTACTATGTATATATATGTTAAAAAATTTTATTACAGCAAGAGCACAATTAGTGACATATATATTATTTATCCTTGAAATATATAATATAGAAAAAATATTAGAAACAGGCAAAAAAAGATATGGAATTTTCTTAATAATAATTTCGATATTAATTGCAAATTTGCATGTTGCAGTTTGGCCTTTTGTGTTTATTTTATATTTACCTTATATTGCAGAACATATAATTGCATGTTTTATAAAGAAAAATGAAAATTCAAAAATAAGAATAAATAAAAATAAAAATATAAAGATTTTAATCTTTTTTATGATTTGCTCTGCACTTTCTGGGATTATTACACCATTAGGCACTACACCATATACATATTTAATAAAGACAATGAGAGGAACAACAACACATTTTATATTAGAACATATGCCGATGACTTTAATAAATCATATAGATATTATTTGTGTTTTAATAGTGTTATTTGGAATATTAATCTTTACTGATGCACAAATTAAATTATCAGATTTATTTATGCTTGGTGGTTTAATTATTATGATGTTGTATTCAGGAAGACAAAGAAGTATTTTTATAATAATTGGATTAATATGTGTTAATAGGATTATTACTGATTTTTGCAAAAAACATGGAAATAATTTAGAGATAAAAAATATAGAAAGTGCAATGGAAAGGCTTTTGGTAATTTCTATTATTTTATGTTTTATTATTATTGATATTTATTTTGTTTTTGAAAGAAGAAATGATAATTTTATAGATGATAATACATATCCAGTTGAAATGAGTGAGTATATTTTAGAGTATTTTAAAAATAGTGAATTTTCAGATGTAAGAATATATAATGAATATAATTATGGAAGTTATTTATTATATAGAGGAATACCTGTATTTATTGATTCAAGAGCAGATTTATACTCACCAGAATTTAATGAAAATGTAAATATATTTGAGGATTGTGAATATGTAGGCATGTTTAAATTAGACATTGATGAATTTGTGGAAAAATATAATATAACACATATTATTTTAAAAAATGATTTGGCATTAAATGTTCTTTTAGAAAAAATAAAAGGAGATAAATATCGATTAATAAAACAAGATGACAATTTTTCATTTTATGAAATTACAGAAAATTTATAATGTTCAATTTTGGTTTTATAATAGAGAAGTATAAAAAATATGATATAATGTTTAATTGACATAAAACACAAAAAATGATATAATTTATAGAGTATTGTTACAAAGGAGGATGGTTAATATGAATATGAAGAATCCAAAGAGAATATTTAATAAAAGTAATTGTATAAAATGGGAAAATTATATTTCTGTTGAACATCCAAATGAAAATAATAATTTGCAATATAAAAATATAAATTATAATAACTATAAAAAATATAAAAATAAAGAAGAGAATAGTAATAGATTTGAAAAGATATTAAATAAGTTTAAAAAAATAATAAAAAAGCAAAGAAAATTAGATAACGAAAACAATAAAATACATGTTATAGATTCAAGTAATTTATATGAGGATTTTAGAGAAAACTTGAAAGATGATTAAGATGAGAAGTATTAAATTAATTTAAAGAAAATTAAATAAAAAATATTTTTTAGAAGATTTTAATATAGTAAAAGAGATACCCGAAGATTTTGTTTAAATCTCGGTTATTTTTTTATAAAATTAACAAATGATAGACTTTTATGATATATTTGTATTTCAATACTATTTTTTGAGAAAAACGATAAAAAATAGTAAAAATGTAAAAAAAAGCTTGCAAGATAATATGGAATAATGTATAATATATTATATAAAAGTATGTAAAAAGGCGGTGATAGTATGTCAAAAAAATTTTTTATAACAATAATTTTTATGCTGATAGTAATAATGGCAATAACAAATGTTTCATTTGCTGCAGATGCTATAGATGAAAAGGATATGACTGGTTTTGATGTAATTGATAACTTAGCAGAGTGGATTGTAGATAATGATATAACTAGTGAAAAAATACAATCAAGAGCTCAAATTGTAATGGGAATTGTAAATGTAGTTGGCGTAATATCATCTGTAGTAGTACTAATGATATTGGGAATAAAATATATGTCTAGTAGTATTGAAGAAAAAGCAGAATATAAAAAAACATTTATATATTATGTATTAGGAGCAGTACTATTATTTGTAGCCCCAACTCTTGCTAATATAATTTATAATATAAGTATACAAGTAACGACTGTTTAAATGATATATAGAAAAAGTGGGTGATTATATGATAAAGAAAACTAATATATATAAAGTAATAATATTGTTTTTGATGATTGTAATGTTAGGAAAAAACTATGTACAAGCAGATAGTTTATGGGATACAATATTTAATGCTGGAGATGACTTCTTAAGTCAAGGTAGACAAAATGCACAAAGTCAAACACAATCAACAACATTAGGAGATGGATCAACTGCTGAAATTAATACAGGGGGAATTGATACAGAAGAGTTAAAAGGAAATTGGCAAATTGTATATAATGTACTATTTGCATTAGGAATAGTATTATCAGTAATAATAGGAGCTATTTTAGGGATAAGATTAATGTTTGGAAGTATAGAACAACAAGTAAAAGCAAAAGAAATATTAATACCATATGTTTTAGGCTGTTTTGTAATATTTGGCTCATTTGGACTATGGAAACTTGCTGTTACTGTATTTTCACAATTTTCAACATAAAAACAATATAAATAGTTATTAAAATTCTGGAATAACCAAAACCAGAGGTTATAATAAAAAATAAAAATAATAAGGAGGGAATTTAAATGAACAAAAAAACAATGAAAATATTAGCATTTGTAGTAACATTATTTATGGTAATAGCTATGATGTCTTCTGTTGTAAATGCGGCAAGTGGAGTAAATTTAACACCAAGCCAAATAACAGCTAATATAGATAGTAATTCACAAACTCAAATAACATCAGTTGGTGGAAAAATAGTTGGAATAATACAAGTTATTGGTATAGTAATAGCTGTTGTTGTTATAATGGTTGTTGGTATAAAATATATGATGGGTTCTGTTGAAGAGAAGGCAGAATATAAGAAAACAATGATGCCATATATAATTGGTGCTGTTTTAATATTTGCAGGTTCAACATTAGCAAATGTTGTATATCAATTTGCTACAGGAATTGGTGCATAATATAAAATAGAATAAAAAATAAAAAAAAATCGATAAATGCTTCCATTTATCGATTTTTTTTGCTATAATAAAATAAGAGAGATTATGTTTTTAACCAAGGAGGAAATATGGGAACTTATAATTTACCAAGAGATGTAAAAGGAGAAGGAAGAATTTTATTTATATTTTCAACAAAATCACTTATAACATCATGTATAGGCGGAGCTGTTGGCTTAGTATTTTATTTAATATTTAAGTTATGCAACCTTACTGTTGTTGGAATTGTAATTACAGTTATATGTGCATTAATAGGATATGTAATTGGGATGTTTAAAATACCAGAAAATAGCAGTCTATATTTATCCAAAAAAGCTGGTGGGGAAAATATAGATGATGTGATAAAAAGATATGTAAAATTTAAGAAAAATACAAAGAAATTATATGTATATACAAAGGAGGAAAAAAAGGATGAATGATCAATCAACAGTTAAATTAATACAAATGTTAACATTTATATTAATTCCAATTATTATTTTAATATTTGTGTCTATTATTATCTTAGTAGTTTTTTTACTAAAACGAAAAAGTAAACAAACAACAAATACAAATAATGGAAGTAAATCCAATAATTCAACCAAAACAACAAATAAGCAACCTGTTTTTAATTTTATGGAATTTGATACTATTAAAGATAGTATGATTATTCAAAAAAATGGAACTAAATTTTTAATGGTATTTGAATGTCAAGGGATAAATTATGATTTGATGTCAAATATTGAAAAAGCGAGTGTGGAAGAAGGTTTTGTTCAATTTTTAAACACTTTAAGAAATCAAATACAAATTTATATACAGACAAGAGCCGTAAACTTAGAAAAAAGTTTGGAAACATATAGAAAGAAAGTAAATGCTGTTGAAACAAAACTTAGAAACATGCAAATGCAATATGAACAAATGAAAGATTCTGGTGAATATAGTGATGAACAATTAAAAAGAGCTTTTTTTGAAGTAACTAAACAATCAAATTTATATGAATATGGAAAATCTGTTTTACAAGATACGGAAAGAATGAATTTAAACAAAAATATACTTAATAAAAGATATTACATAGTTGTTCCTTATTATGCATCAGAAGCAGGAAATGACAATTTAGGGAAATCAGAAATTCATGAGATAGCATTTTCAGAATTATATACTAGATGCCAATCCTTAATAAGATCTTTATCAACATGTGGAGTAAGAGGAAGAATTTTAAAATCAAATGAATTAGCAGAATTATTATACATGGCTTATAACAGAGATGAAGCAGAAACATTTGGAATAGACAAAGCTATTGAAGCTGGATATAGTGAAATGTATTCAACAGCACCAGATGTATTAAGAAAGAAAATGAGAGAATTAGATAAAGTTATAGAAGAAAATGCAATAAAATTAGCTAATGAAAAAGTTGATCAAGCAAGAAGTGAAATTGAACAACAGGTAGAGGAAAAAGAACAAAATATTGACGAATTAATAGAACAAATGGCAAAAGAAATAATAAATGAAAATGAACAATATATAGGAAAAGATGTTAAAGAAAAAGCAATAGAAAAAATAGATAGTACTGAAGAAGGAGGGATAATAGATGGCAAGACAAAAACAAGAGGAAGAAAAAAGAGAACTACAGTATAATGATGATACAGCGATTTTAAAAAGACAATCAATAAAAGAATTGATTGCACCTTCTGGAATTGATGCAAGCAATATAGATCATTTAGAAATAATATCAAATGTAAAAAAATATGCAAGAAGTTTTTTTGTTGGCACACTTCCTAGAATGTGTACATTCCCAGAATTATTTAGAAGTATGTACTTTTTTGGAGATATAAATACATCTATATATATTAATCCTATTCAGGAAGCTAGATCTCAAAATGAACTAAATAGAGTAATTAATGAATTAGAAACAGAAAGAATTGTAGCAGCAGATAAAGGAAATATTAATAGAGAGAGTAATTTATCACAAAAAAGATATGAAGCAGAACAATTGAGAGATGAAATCGCAGCAGGTTTTAATAAATTATATAGTGCAAGTGTAATATCAACAATATTTACATATAGTGAAGATGAATTAGATAGAGTTACTAAATTATTATCTACAGAAATGTCAAAATCATTAGTTGGGATAAAAACAGCATGGGCAATGCAAGAAGATGCATTTAAAACAAATTTACCATTAATGGAAAATAAAATAGGTAAACCTCATACATTCGACAGACGTTCAATGGCAACAGTATTTCCATTTGTTACATCTGAAGTAGGTCATGATACAGGTATACCATTAGGATTTAACAGACAAACAGGTACTCCAATATTATTTGATAATTTCCATAGTTCTTTAACAAACTATAATATGGTTATATTTGCAAAGTCTGGTGCTGGTAAATCTGTAACAATGAAAACATTAATAAGTAGATCATCAATATTAATGGATATAGAAAGTTTAGCATTAGATGCTGAAGGTGAGTATACAATTGTAGCAGAATCACTTGGTGGAATTAATGTTGTAATAAGTCCAAATTCATCAACAATAATAAATTTATTTGATATAGAAACAGAAAAAACAAGAGATGAAATTACAGGAAGAGAAAGATTAGTTTTAAATGTTGAAAATAAGGTAGAAGATGTTACACAATCATTACTTACAATGGCAAGAGGAAGCACAAGAAGTACAGAAGTAAATGAATTAACAAAACAAATTATCGCAGAATCTGTTGCTGAAGAATATGCAGCTCTAGGAATTACAAGTGACCCTAATAGTTTATATGAAGCAACAGAAAGTTTTAATAGAGGACAAAAATTATATAGAGACAAAAAGAAGATGCCAACAATAGGCTCTTGGTATAGAAGATTGCAAAGAAAAGCACAATCAAATGCGAATGATGATTATAGATTTCATTACAGCTATTTACTAAAAGTAATGAAACAATATATAAGAGAATATAATGGACAAATGGCATATTTTGATGGGCAATCAACATTTGAATTATTAGATGGAGCACCATTTATAAATCTGGATATATCACAATTAGAGGAAAAATTTGCAAGACCATTGGCACAACAAATTCTTTTAACTTGGATATGGGAAAAATATGTTAAGAAAAACAGTGAAGATAGAAAGAAAGCAACAAAGAAAAGAGTAATTGTTGATGAGGCATGGATGTTACTTCCATATAGTGAAGCCGTAGACTTTTTAAATACAATGGCTAGACGTGCAAGAAAAAGAAATGTTTCTTTAGCAGTAGTTTCTCAGAGATTTCAAGACTTTTATGAGAAACCAGAAGCTCAAGCAGTTCTTACATCTTCAGATACAAAATTGTTTTTAGCCCAAGATAAATCAGAAATACAATATTTAAAAGAAGTATTTAAATTAAGTGAAGGAGAAGCAAGTTTTCTAGTAACTTGTGGAAAGGGTGAAGGATTACTTAAAGTTGGACAAGAATCTGCTATAATACAAATTTCCCCAACACAAAAAGAATTTGAATTTGTTGAGACAAATTTAAATAAGTTAGTAGAAAATAGAAAGAAAAAAGAAATAGAATAGAAAGGAAAAAATATAATGAAATTTATTCTAAAAAGGTTGCAATCTAAATTAGTAATAATAATAGTAGTAATTGTATTATTGAGTATTTTATTTCCAAGCAATATAGCATTTGCTAAAGATGAAGTTGGTGGAAAATTGTTAAAGCCAGTTGCAGATTTGTTATTAGCATTTGGCGATGGAATTTTGAATATAGCGCATAATGTATTATACCAAATGAATACGTCAATAATAAGAGTTAGCCTGGATAATACAGTTTTAGAAATAATCTTAACAATTGCTGCTGGGGTTTTTGCAACTGCATTGATAGCAACATTAATAGTACTTACTGGTGGAGCAGTTGCAGGATTAGCGGCAGCAATTGCAACTGCTATTGGTCAAACTCTTGCTATTGGAACATTATCTGCAGGAGCTATAGGATTAGTGGCAGTAGTTAGTATTGGAGCAGGAGTTTTTGCAGGGGCATATATAAATAGTAATTGTTTTGGACATGAAGCTGTTTTGCCAATTTATAAAGTATCACCAGAAGAAATTTTTGCGAATGAAGTAGAAATATTAAATGTTAATTTCTTTGCAGATATGTCAGATAGTAGATATCAAAGAGAAGAATGGCAAAGTTTAGGAACAACTTATGGGGTATCAGGAATAGATAATGAGACAACTTCAAAATCAATAGCTAGTGAATTAAAATCTCAATATGGTTATGATAAAGATTCGTTTTCTGTAAACACAAAAGGAAGTGCGACTTTGACATGGACAAACAAAAGTGACGGAAAAAAATATAAAGCAGATGTAAAGATAGACTTAGTATCTGCATCAACAGCAACAACTATATATACAACAGGGTTAAAAACAGTAGATAATGTTGGAGAACAATTAAAGGGAACAATTGCAAAATGGTATTATATATTAAGAAATGTAGCAATAATAATGATGCTATTAGTACTTATATATTTAGGAATAAGAATCTTAATATCAAGTGTATCAAGTGAAAAGGCTAAATATAAATCAATTTTAAATGATTGGGTTGTAGGATTTTGTCTGATTTTTTTAATGCATTATATAATGTCATTTTCAATGAATTTAAATGATAAATTTATTGATATGGCCAAAGGAGTTACATCATCTAATAAATATATTGTTGTATATGAAGATGAAGACGGAAAAATAGAAAAAGAATTAAAGAAGCATCAAGATGTTATTGGAAAAGAGGATCTAGATAATATAATTGATACTTCATCAACTCCTCATAAAATTGTTTGGAACACAGGAAACCTTATGGGAATGTATAGAGTAAATGCAGCTTTGCAAGAAAGTGGAACTTTAGCATATGTTGGATATGTATTAGCATTTTTAGTATTAGTATGGTATACAATATTCTTCTTATTTTCATATATGAAAAGGATAATATATTTGGCTTTTTTAACAATGATTGCACCATTAGTAGCTTTAACATATCCAATCGATAAGATTAGAGATGGTAAAGCTCAAGCATTTGAAATGTGGTTTAAAGAGTATATAGGTAATCTAGTAATACAACCAGTACATTTAATATTATATACAGTGTTAATTGGTGCCGCATTTGACTTAGCTAGTAAGAATGTTTTATATACATTGGTTGCAATAGGATTTATGTTACCTGCCGAAAAATTTGTTAAGAGAATGTTTGGCTTAGACAGAGCACAAACACCAGGAACTTTAGGAGGAGCTCTTGGTGCAGGTATTGCAATGAATGCAATGAATAAATTATTGCATTTAGGACACCATTCACCAAAACCACAAGGTGTTGGAAGCGGGTCTAAAGATGGAAATGACTCAAATGATGATGAGGGCTCAAAGTCACCAGATACATTATTGGCTGGTATGGATAATGATTCAACAAAAACTGCTGAAGATAAACAAACATATACTGATGATGAACAAAAGGAAAATCAAGTTGATAAAGATGGATGGAGTACGAAGTTAACTCAAGATCAAAAAGATGAACTAAAGGCAGAGGGAATAGAACCAGGAGATCCAGAATATAAAAATGCTTTAGCAAATTATGGAATACATGAAAAAATGGAAAAACAATCTAAAGAGCAAGCAAAAGAACAACCTAAAATGGTACAAAAGCCAAAAACAAAAATAGCTCCTCAACAACAAAAAGTAAATCAAAATAAAATAAAAAAATTGTGGAGCGAACTTCAAAAGAAGTATCCAAAAATAACAAGACCTATAAAAGGATTTGCAGGTGCAGCGCAAGAATATGCTGGACAAAAACTTAAGAGAATTGTAAATAATGTAAATAGTGGTGCATATTTAAAAGGTGTAACAGAAAAAGCGACAGGAGCATTTGTAGGAACTGCAGCAGGATTGGTTGGTGCAAGTATAGGAATTGCATCTGAAGATCCACAAAAAATTTGGCAATATGGTGCAGGATTGGGTGCTGCTGGATATGCTTTAGGTTCTACAAGGAAAAATAATACATATGATATGGATGCAATAAAAAAAGCATATGAGATTGCTCAATATGATAATTATTCTGAATATAAGAGCGCTAATCTTGAAAAACAAGCACAGGCATTTGTTCATGATAATACAACAATCCAAGCAATTCAAAGAGAATTTGCAGATTGCAAAGATTTGGAAGATGCTCAAAATTTGGCAGAAGGTTATAAAGATTTATATAGTTATGGAACTAAAGATTTGGATGAATTTGTGGCAGCAATAAAAATGAGTAGAGATAAAGGTTGGGATCAACAGGATAGAAAAAAAGCTGTAGCAAAAACAGCATCAATAGCTAAAATGTATAGAGATGCTGGAAAGAAACCTAGCAAGATGAGCAAAAAAGAGTATGGCGAATTTGAAGATAGAGTTAAAAAGATAGCTGCTTCAAATAAATTAAGTGATGATCAACAAAAGAAATTTGTTGATGCAGTTATGAATAATGTTGAAGAATTTGCAAAATCAAAAGATAGTTTGAAAGAAATAAATTAAAAGTAAAAAGGAATAATTTATATGTTTGGAAAAATAAGAAGATTTTATTATGATAATAAAGAATATATCTGGAAAAGAATAATTGTTGTAATTGTAATATTAGGAATAATTTATTTTATAAATTTTCAAATGAAGCAACAAAGAAAAAAAGTAGAAAATAATGTTCCAATAATTAATAATAATTATACTACATCAACAACTAATTCAACTATAATAAATGATAAATCAGCTGTAGATGGTACAACATTTTCTAAATCACAAAAAGATGAAGAAGTTGGAATTATTCAAAATTTTATAGAATATTGTAATAATAAAAATATTGAAAAAGCATATGAATTATTATCAGATGATTGTAAAAGTGAAATGTATCCAACAGCAAATGATTTTTATAGTAAATATATAAATAGTAATTTTTCTCAAAAGAGGACAGCAACAGTTGAAAATTGGACGGGAAGCGTATATAAAATAACAATGAAAAATGATTTTATGGCAACTGGAGAATTGAATGGAACAACTACACAAGATTATATTACTGTTGTATATAAAAATGGAGAAAATAAATTAAATGTAAATAATTTCATAGATAAAGCAGAAATAAATAAAGAAACAGTATATCAAAATTTAAAAATAAGTGTTTTGTATAAAAAACAATATTTTGATTATGAAGAATATGAAGTTAAAATTGAAAATAAAACAGAGAGTCAAGTTATATTAGATACTTTAAATAGTACAAAGACTATATATATTCAAGATGAGAATGGTATAAATTATTATTCTCGTAGTCATGAACTTTTTAGTGGATTATTAAAAATAAATTCAGGAGCTATGTCAAAAATTAATATAAAATTTTCAAAAACATATAGTACAGATAGACAAACAAAGGCATTAGTATTTTCTGATGTAATATTTAATAATAATACTTCTAGTACAAATAAAGAATCACAAATAATATCTGTTAATTTGTAAAAAAGTTGCAATTTTGCAACTTTTTTCTTATAATCTAGCCAAAATAAGAATTATATGTTATAATTAATATGATGGGAGTGATGTGTTATGATCAAAGAAGGTGTAAAAAAAGTTTGTGCTATAGTACTAATAATTGCCATTGTAATAGTAGCTTTAGCTTCATTTGTATATTATATATTTGTAGACGATGGAACTTGGAAAGAGGACAAGGAAGGCAGACCTAAGATTTATACAAGTGGAGCAACAATTTCTGGAAGTAATGGTATAACGGTAGAAAAAAGTACAATAATAAATCAAGCTTTAAAAGATAAAGGCTATACGGATGAAGAAATTGAAAAAATGACAGATGCAGAAATAATTGATTTGTTTAATATGCAAAAAAAGCTTGATAAAAAAATAACATCTTTAGATGAATGTACACAGGCAGAAATAATGTGGTGTTTAAATACAACATATTCAGATTATTTAGATAATCCAGAACAATTAGAATATTTGTTAAATGCAGAACTTGTAACACAATATCCATATATTAGCTCATTAGCTTCAAGTGATGACAAAATTAATGGAGTTATACAATTTGATAGAATTCAAACAACAGATGAAGGAGAACAAAGAAAAAACCTTACATATACAGATTCATCTCAATTTGATACGATGTACAATAATTATGCAAATACAGGAAATAGAGATGTATTTAATTATTTTACATTAGATGAAGAAGGAAATGCGGTAATTGCAGTGTGGACTGAAGAAAGTGGATATTTCGAAAGTAATAATACATCACTACAAGTAAGAGAAAAAATAGCATCACCATATACGGAAGAAAAAATTCAAAATGATTATGATAATAGATATAAGATAGAAACAAATACAGAAGAAATAGTAACTGCAAAATATAATAAATATAATATAGATAAAACAAAAATAAATTATAAATCAATGGTACAGCAATATGTAATGCCATTCGAATATTTATGGATTTTATTATTACATTCAGAAGAATATGAATTTGTTGAAGAAGTTGCTCAATTAGTATATAATACAAAGATAACTATAGGTATTTTCGATAGTACAACAACAACAGTAAATATAAATAGAAAGGAATATACGGAAGATTTTCAACAAAAGATAGATGTATTTGAAAAGGATACTACGGATATAACAGCTGTTGAAGAACATACGCAAGTTGGAACATGGAATAAGATTGGAAATGCACCATATGATTATTATGCAGAAAACAAAATTACATATTATTATGATCAAACACAAGTAGAAGTTATTTATGCAGATGCTTGGTTTGTGGAAACAACTACAGAATTTACTAATAATACTACAGTAGAAAAAACAGGGCCAGAGACAACAGATGGATATAGTGAAGAATGGCAAACTTATTATTTTAACGCTAGAGAAAGTGTAACTACTAGAACGGAATTAAAAATTGATTGGGCTGCTGTTTTGGGTGGAAATTTTAAGCAATCACTTAAAGCTCATGTGATTAGAACACGAACACAGTTGCAAAAACAGAGAAGAACAATTAATAGAAAAGAAACAAATTCTCAGGAGATAACATACAAAAAATATATTAAAGGAGAAACTCAATCAAAAGAGAAAACAGATACAGATGAAAGTACTCCTACAAATTTTGTAAAAATATTAATATCACACCAAAAAGCATATGATAATATGACAGATTTAGGAACATTATCTTGGTTGATTGAGGTATTAGAGAATAATGAGAGCACAGCTAATTTAGTGGATTTAACATTATATTTGTTAAATAAAGCAACAGGAACATCTGATTATATTGATGAAGGTTCAATGAATTTTAGTAGTATTTGGTCAGGTATTATGATATCAGAATCAGGTGCATACTCATCATCTGGCTATGATTATATTGTAGATACAACTAAATCAGATCAATCAATTGTTATTACAGATGCACAAGTATTAAAAAATGCGATAGAAAGTGTTTATAAAGGAAAAGCCAAAACAAATTTATTAGGAGAGGTTAATACATTTTTAGAAATGCAACAAACTTATCATGTAAATGCAGTATTTGCGATTGCTGTAACACAAGTTGAATCATCATGTGGAACAGATTTTTCAGGAGCAATAGCAGCTGAAACACATAACTGGATGAGTATGACAGGATCTTATAATGGAAAATCATATAGAAATCCAAAGAGTTCAAATACTAGAACATGGAGAAGTTATCCAAGCTTTAGAGAAGCAACATTAGATTTTGGTAATGTAATTGCTAATGGATCATATTATTTTAAAGCAGGAAGATATTCAGTAACACAAATAGCACCAACATATTGTAATGCAAGTTGGGGAGTATCAGTAATATCTTACATGTCAAAAATATTTAATGCTGCTGGTATTTCAACACTTGAAGGGTATGAAGGAGTTATAGGTGAAGAAAATAGAATAAGTGGACAATATTATAATTCAGTATATCAAGTAGGAAATATTACTTATAAAAACTTTAAACAAACAAATGCACAATTGAAATCAGATATGAATAGTATTAGAAATGGATCAGGTAATGATATGGCAAGTAAGGGCTGTGGAATTACGGCAGCAGCGATTGTACTAAATGGATATGGAGGATATGGAGCAATAAATCCAGCAACTTTATATTATGATTATGGATATAGCAATTGGAGAACAGCATTATATAAATTGTTAAAAATACCATTCAAGGATTATGTACCATCTGGAAATGGAGACGGTATAAATGCACAATTAATGGAAGGAAAACCAGTTATAGCTCATATAACCAAGAGTACAGCAAGATATAAAACAAGTCACCATTTTATAGTATTGTTAGCAATTGAAAAAGACTCACAAACAGGTAAATATTATTATTTAGTATCAGATCCAGGAGGAGAATATAAAAATAAATTACTAAATAGAAATGGAAAAGTTCCAGTTGAAGATGTATTAAGTGCTATAAGTGAATATATTAAACTTTAGATAAAGGAGTTATTAATGAAGAAAAAACAAATAATTATTATAATAATAACATTAATGGTATTATTAATGTTATGTGGAGGAATATTAATTCTATTAGGAAAACTAAAAAATAATGAAAATAATATTGATACAAGTCAAGATGCACCAGAATTAGAAGTTGAAACAGAATTACAAAGAGTAGCATCAAAAAATGTGTTATTGACAGCTGAAAAGATTATAAATGATAATTTAGAAAGTTCACAAAAATTTTATATTGAAGATGCATATTATCAAGAAATAGAAGTTGATGTTGAAGCAAAAATATATATTTATGGAAGATTGTTCTATAACAATTATGCAAATAATAAAACTATGTATATAATTTTAAATACAAATTATGATAATATGTTATATGATGAGAAAATAGAAAGAGACGGAATAACAAAAACTGAATATGATAGTATAATTTCAAATTTAAAAGAACAAACAACAACAACAAAACTTAGTTCATATGATTCTTCAAAAAAATTTACATTGAAAAATGCTACAGATGAAGATATAATAACACGATATCTAGAGTATTATCAAAATATGGTTTTATATGATACTAAAGACGCATATGATTTACTTAACGAGGATTACAAAAATAAAAGATTTGGATCATATAATTCATTTGAGGAATATGTAAATGATTATAATCAAACAATTGAAAATTTGACATTGGAAAAATATGGTATGAGTTATGGAGAAACAACAACAAAATATATAGCTCAAGATACAAAGGAAAATTATTATACATTTGAATGTAAAAGTGTATTAGATTTTGATATTCAATTAGATAATTATACAATTGAAATAGATGATTATAAAGCAAAATATAATGCATTAACAGATCAACAAAAAGCGGCTATATGTTTAAGTAATGTTATACAAATGATTAATACAAAAGATTATGAAAATTTATATAAAAAAGTTGATGAGACATTTAGAAGTAAAAATTTTCCAACTATAGATGAATTTAAAAATTATATAAATAATAGATATTATTATTATAATATAGTATCAAATACTCAAGCCAGAATGGATTCAAATATTTATGTATTAAGTTTTGATATATCTAGTGGAAATAATACATCTGCTGAAACTAAAAAGGCAAATTTATTAATACAATTAGGAAATGATACAGAATTCAAAATTTCTTTTGTAAATAATTAGTGAAAAAAGGTAAAACCGTATAGGTTTTATCTTTTTTTTATGTTATAATAAATAGCAGAAAGGATGATTATAATGATACAAATAAATAATGTTTCTAAGTCATATGATGGGAAAAATAATGTAATTGATGGAATGAATTTACAAATAAATGATGGAGAAATTTTTGGATTTCTAGGACCTAATGGTGTTGGAAAAACAACAACTATAAAAATGATAACTGGAATTTTAAACATAGATAAGGGAGATATATTAATTGATGGAATAAGTATAACGAGTCGACCCGTAGAGGCAAAGCAAAAATTTGGATTTGTTCCAGATAGTCCAGATATGTTTTTAAAGTTAAAAGGAAGTGAGTATCTAAATTTTATTGCTGATATTTATCAGGTAAATACGGAAAATAGAACAAAAAGAATAAAAGAATTAGTTACAAGATTTGATATGCAAAATTGTCTAGAAAATAAAATTCAAACATATTCTCATGGAATGAGACAAAAGATAGTAATTATAGCATCTTTATTAAGTGATCCAAAAAATTGGATAATTGATGAACCTATGACTGGTCTTGATCCTAAAGCAACATATGAACTAAAAAAAATAATGCACGAGAAGATTCAAAAAGGAGATACAGTATTTTTTTCAACACATATATTAGATGTTGCCGAAAAATTATGTACAAGAGTAGGAATAATAAATAATGGAAAATTAATATTTGTGGGATCATTAGAAGAAATGAAGATAAAAATGAAAGAAAATCGTTCATTAGAAGAATTGTATATGGAGATTATAAAAAATGATTAATAAAATAAAAAAATTAACAGAAATCTTAGTAAAAGATTATGTTGAAAATATGCCAATAGTTACTGGAACAAAAAAACAAAAGTCTATTTTTAAATGGATGACAATATTTGTTATTGGAATATTAACATATGTTAGTTATAGAATAATTGAATATTTACATGGAATTGGATTAGAAACAACATTTTTAAAATTATATTTGCCAATAATATTAGGTTTGATTGCATTTCAAGTAGTATTAATTTGCAGTTATGTTTTATTCTTTTCGAAAGATATAGAAAATATTATTGTTTTGCCACTGAAACCAGAAGAGATACTTATTGCAAAATTTAATAATATTTTATTTATTACATATTTTTCAGAAATGATGTTTTTATTTCCAACATTAATTATGTATGGGATATATGCAAATATGACTATAATATATTTTATAAAAATGATATTAGTATTATTAATTTTTCCAATTATTCCAATTCTTATTATTTCAATAATAATGATGATTACAACAATAATTTCCAAAATTGTTAAAAATAAAGAAATATTTCAATTGATAATAATATTTGTATTAACATTTATTATTTTTCAAATAGGAATATATGGATTAAAAAATACAATTTTTAATAATATAAATATTCAAGAATTAAATGATTCTGAAAAAGTTCAAGAATTAATTTTAAAAATAAATAATGATTTAGATAAATTTAATAATAAATTAATTTGTATAAATCCATTTTTAAATTTATTATCTAAAAATAATTTTTTTATTAATCTATGGAATTTAATAAAAATTATAAGTATAAATATAATTTTATTTTTTATTTTAATAATTATTGGTAAAAAAATATATTTAAAAAATATATTAATTACAAAACAAAATATTGAAGAAAATAAATTAAAAAATAAAAATAGAAATAAAATAAAAATAAAAAAACAAAAGTCAAAAAATATTTCGTATATTCAAAGAGAAATAAAAAGTCTTTTTGAAAATAAATTTATTTTTATTCAAGATATATTTCAATATATTATTATTGTTGTTACAATATTATTATTATTAAATATATTTTTACCTTTAATGGTTAAAAGCATGAATGATAATAATATACTAGAAAATATTAGTGAAAATAGTTTAGCTATTCAAACAATATCAATGGCAGTTATAATTATGCAAATATTATTTTCTTTTTGTAAATTATCGATTACAGCGATATCAAAAAAGGGAGAAAATGCCATATATATGAAATATATTCCAATTTCATTATATAGACAATATATATATATAGGATTGCCTCAAATATTTTTAAATATAATTACTGTGGTAGCATTTGAACTTATTGTTGCAAATTTAAAATTAGATATACCTATAATATATTATATATTATTTTTTATAATAGAATTATTAATTATAATATTATATAGTTATATATTATTATTTATTAATTTTAAAAATTTAAATTTAGATTTAACATCAGAGATAACTTTTCAAAGATCAAATAATAATATAATGTATCAGTATGGAATTTCTATAATAATTATTATGCTAATTATGTATTTTGAAAGAGTATTTGATGAAATAAATATAATTAAATCATTATTAATATTAATTTTTATTTTATTTATTATATTAATTATTTTTATGAAAATAATTAATATAAATATAAATAAAATATTTGAAAAAATAAAGTGATATTTTTCACTTTATTTTTTTGTTCTAAAATAATAATAAAATAATATAATTTTTTTGAGGAGGAATTTTATATGAAAAGAATAATTGGTGCTATAATAACTTTATTAATTGTTGGGATTGGTGTTTTTTTTATTTTTAGAAATATAGAAATAAAGAAAATTGAGAATGAGTATCAAGATTATATTCCACAAGAGGAAATATCAGATGAGCAAAGTAGACAAACTAAGGTATTATTATATTTCGAAAATATCGAAAATGGACAATTAGAAATTGAAACAAAAATTATAGATGCAAATTTATTAATAGAAAATCCAGAAAAAAAATTAATAGAATATTTAATAAAAGGACCTCAAAATGATAAATTAAAAAAATTAATTCCAGATGGTACTATATTAAATGATGTGAAAATAGAAAATGGATGTGCAATAATAAATTTTTCAAATGAATTTTTAAATTATGAAAATGAGGAAAATAAATTAAAAATAATTAATAGTATTGTTAATACATTGACAAATTTAAAAGAAATAAATTCAATAAAAATATTAATTAATGGAAAAGAAAATGAGAATTTATTAGATGAATATTGTAAAATAAAATAGGAAAAAGTATGGCGAAGAAACAATTATAAGGAAAAAAATGGAAAAATATAATTTAGCTTGAAAAATTTTAATGTTATAATTATAAGGGAAGTTAATGGTTAGAGGATAATTAAGAGATAAAAAGAAAAATCAAATAAGATTAACAATAGAATAGTATAGTTTTTAGTGAACAAAAATTAAGAGATAAAAATTTATTCAAAAAAATATTGTAAAATTAACATTAAATATTTTTTATAATTTGTAATTAGATAAATATTAATTTTAATAATTAATTATAAATAAAAATAATTATTAAATATGATAATATATTTTTTTATATATTATAAAAAAATAGTTAAATATAATTAATATATTTAACTATTTAAAATAAAAATTATTTTTTGTTTAAAAAATTATATAATTTTAAATATTGTAAAAATGAATTAAAATTATTTAAAAAATATTCAACTTCAAATAATGAATTACAAGTATTTTTTTTTAAATCTTTAAAATTAAATCTATTTTTCTTGTTATTTTTCATATTAATATATCCTTTTATTATAATATATGATTAATGTGAAAAAATAACATATAAAATAAAAAACTATTTAAAAAAATAAAAAAATATGGTAGAATATATTAAGTAAAGAAAGGAAAATAAAACATGATAGGAAAATTATATATAGTTGCAACACCAATAGGAAATTTGGAAGATATTACATTAAGAGCTTTAAGAATATTAAAAGAAGTTGATTTAATAGCAGCTGAGGATACAAGACAAACCTTAAAATTATTAAATCATTATGAAATAAATAAGCCTTTAATAAGTTACCATAGACATAATGAAGAAATAAAAAGTGAAATATTAATTGAAAAATTAAAAAATGGAGAAAATATAGCATTAGTTTCAGATGCAGGAACACCTGGAATATGCGATCCAGGAGAAGAAGTTATAAAAAAAGCAATTGACGAAAATATAGAAATAATTCCTATTCCAGGAGCTTGTGCAATGATTAATGCATTAATTGTTTCTGGAATTTCTACAAAAGAATTTGAATTTTTGGGATTTTTACCATTAAATAAAAAATTAAGAAAACAAAAATTAAAGGAGATAGAAACATCAAATAAAACAATAATAATATATGAAGCACCACATAAAATGAAAACAACACTTATAGACTTAAAAGAGATACTAAAAGATAGAAAAATTGTATTAGCAAGAGAAATAACTAAAATTCATGAGGAATTTATTAGAAAAAATATTGATGATTTATTAAATGAAATTGATTCATTAAAAGGGGAAATGATACTGATTATTGAAGGAAATAAAATAAATATAGAAGAAAATGAAAATTTTAGTCAAATTTCTTTAGAGGAACATTATAAATTATATGAAAAAAAAGGATTAAATAAGAAGGAAATAATAAAACAAATAGCAAAAGATAGAGAAGTTAATAAAAATGAAATTTATATGTATTTCTTAGATAAATAAAAAGAGGCAGGTGATTATTCATCTGCTTCTTCACTCATTGTTGATTCTATCGCACCAATTTTTTCTGCACATTTTGGGCAAACTAATTT
>CAKPGD010000012.1 GCA_934154515.1 uncultured Clostridia bacterium | reverse complement strand
AATATAGATTAGTTATATTTCAAACTAATCTAAATGATAACTTACTATTTTTCTAACTAATTACTAAATTGTAATTTTTTGTTTACTTTTTAATTGGTAATCCTTTGCAAGTTTCAATTACAATTTCCTTTAATAATTCTTTATTATCTACATCATCAATTAAATACATTGTTTTTGCACTTTCATAAGGAATTTGCTCATTCATATTATACTTTTTATTTGTATCAACTATTTTAACAAGTAATCTATTATCATAAATTCCACCAAATAAAACATTATTACAATACAATAAAAATTCTCCCATCATTGCTTTACAAGTTATATTATCTAATAAATCTAATTGCTCTAATATAAATTCTTTGTATTCTTTTGATGTTGCCATAATTCATCACTCCTATATCTTTTTTATTGGGTGTCTAATAACAGTCTTTAATTTACTAACATCACATTTTCTTGGATCACTTAAATATATTTCGTGGTGTAATCTTTTATCTGTTATATCTACTTTATATCCATTTTCTTCTGCAAATGTGTGCATTAAACTAACTGTTGTTGGTTCATCATCATAACTACCAATATGCATACATTGAACACAAATACCTTCATCATAAGTTAAAAACTCAACTCTTGAAAAATCTTGTTTTTTCTTTTTAGTTGCTTCTTCAATAGCCCAATCAAAGTCTGCTTTTGTTACAAAGTCTGGTAATCTAATAATAGATATAAAGTTCATTGCACCTTTATTATTATAATCAATAGTTCCATTCATACCATCTTGCCACCAAAATCCTTCAAGTGGTGGAACAACATATTCAAAGAATCCATCTATTTTATGAGTTCCTTTATAACTCATTTTTATTGTATAAGCAATTCCGTATAATAACCCTATTGTATTTTGATAATCTCCATTTTCTTCATTTGGATTTCCTGTTCCTCTTACTGCAATATAATTCATTCTTGGTATTTCAACAATACTAGGTTTATTTTTAGGCATATAAAACTCTTTATATTCTTTCTTAAAATCAAAAGCCATAATTAACATCTCCAATCTAAACTAAAAATTACTATTTTTAAATTACTTTATATCACAACAGCCTATATTTATCAATAGTATATTCTAGTAAAAAAATAAGTGAATACTAATTTTATAATTAGTAACTCACTTATTTTTATAAATTAAATAATTTGACTATCTATTTCACTTTCAAAAATCTCTTTTTTTTCTATTGTTTTTCCATTTTCATTTACTATCTCTACAAAATATTTCTTTTTATCTACTATATTTAAAATAGTTGCTTTATTTTTATTTTTCAATTTTACTACATCAAAAATTTTATATTTCATTTGTTTTGCCCTTTCATATTTATTTCAACTAATACATAGGAGTTCCATATCCTAATATTACACTACTATTTATATTATATTGATTTTGTTTGCATATATCTCCTCTTGTATTCCCCTCAATAGTATAAACTATACCATCTTCACATTTTTCTACAATACCCACATGATCTGCTTTTCCATCATTACTGTCTGCCCAGTCAAAAAATATTATATCTCCGACTTTTAGGTGCATAACCTCCGTCTTTCCACAGTCCACAGGTTTTAAACCAAGCAACACCCTCACTTTCACAACTTGCAAATTTAGGTATTATTCCTGCTTCTATATAACCACATTCATTTGCACACCATGACACAAAGCAAGCACACCATTCAACACGATTTTCAAAACCATACCATGACCAATAAGTGTTTCCACCTTTCGTATCTATTTCTAATTGTGCTAATGCTACTGATACTATATTACTATCTCCTACTGATACTCCATATATGACACTTGACCATAGAGAATTATACTCATCTTTTTGCAATTCTGCAATTTGTGTTTTCTGTTTTTCATTAAAATGATATAATTCCATCATCTCTTCAACTGTTTTACTTGTAATATCAATATATAACACTTTTCGTTTTACTTTCTTTTTTTCTGTACTTCCATCGTCATTTATTATTTCAATTTCCTTTTCTATTTCTTCTGTTCTGGAAGATATAGTGTTCATTTCCCAAAATACTTTCTTCAGCTTGTCTACTTTTTTATTGTCTAGTGTTACTACTTCTGTTTTTTCTTTCCCATTGCTTACTTCTACTGCATAAATTGACAATACATCTTTCCAACTTGCTTTATTTGAATTTATTTCATAATCGTCATGTGGTATATTCTTTTGAATCTCTGTTATTTTACTTGTAAAATCTGTATTTATTTCTCTAACAACAGAACTCATTGTAACATTACCAATTTCCTTTTCATTTGAGAAAAATATACCAAATATAGAAGTACAAATAAGAGCAATTACTGAAATTATTACTATAATTAAAACAGCAACCCAACCACCTGCAATAATTGCTGAAATAAGTGTCTGTGCTACAGCTATTATCATTTTCATAATTGCAATAATAGCCTTTATAGCATTTTGAACTGTTTTTACTGTTGCTTTTATTGTTACTTGTGCTGTTTTTTGTGCTATTTTGCCAGTTGTTTTTGCAACCTTTTTTGTAGTCTTTACAGTTGCCTTTGTTGTTCTTTGTGCTGTTTTTATTGTTCTTCTTGTTGTTTTTACACTTTGTTTTGCTGTTTTTATTGATTTTTTTATAGTTTTTACTGTCTTTTCTCCTATTTTTTTTACTTTTTTAATATTTTCTTTTGCTAATTTTATCTTTTGTTTTCCTTTTTGTATATTCTTTTTTGCACTCTTAATATTTCCTAATGTTCTTTTTACACTCTTTTTTCCTATTCTATTTGCTGTATTTATTCCATAATAAGTTGTATCTTGTATTTCTTTTTCTACTTTGTTCTCTGCATATTCTCGATCAGAATTTTCATTATTTTCATAAATTTCTTTTGTTTTTTCTTTTATATTTACAATGTTGCTTTTTATTTTACTTCCCATTATTGCTGTTCTATCTAATTTTCTTATTGCTTGATTATCTTTTTTCTTTACTTTAATATCTGCCATTGACTATTCCTCCAATACATTAGTTTTAATCATTTTTGCAATTACAACTAATCTACCGATTTTTATTTGAATATTCACAAGTAGATAGTGTCAATAATTTATCGCCATATATTGCTGTTTTTTCTGTTTGATATAAAGATAATACCTTGCATTTATTTATAAAAGCATTGTATTCTTGTTCATTTTCTGCTTTTATAAAATTATAATATTTAAAGCCAGTATCTGAATATGCTATTGTTTTGAATACTGCAATTATTTCATATTCCATTTCTCCATAAATTGTATTAAAGTTTATTATTTTATGGCTATTATAAAACTTTTTATCTTTATAATTCTCAAGTTCTCCAAACATTTTATTATTTGTTATGTGATGTCCATAAATAATTATATTATCACTATCTATAATATCACATTGCTCAGCAATATATGGCGTTCCCATATTTGAATATTCTTTATAAAAATTTCTTTTTAAGTAATAATCTTTTCTTTCCTGCTCTGTTTTCATTACTGGATAACATATATTAGTATTTTCTATTTCTAACCACCCTATAAAATCGTTGTTTTCTTCATATAACTTTGTTACATTTTTTTTATTATTCATTTCTTTATTATTTGTATCATTTTCTATAATTACATTACTCAATTCTTCAAAAATATTTTCTTCTTCTTTTTCTTGTTTATATTGCATATATAAATAAGTACTGCTAGCAACTAAAACAACTACTAATAATATAATTACACATATACCTACTTTATTTTTCAATTTTATCACTTCCTTTTGCGTACAAAAAAAGCACTATGCACACATATACATAGCACTTTATTTTATTTATCATAAATTATTGACTTTTTCTAAAAAAATTATTATAATAGTTATAGAAAGTAAGTAATCACAGAAATGTGGTTGCCCAAATAAATTGAGAAAACTACACATCGCTCTGCCAAGCAAATGTGTAGTGTTTTTATTTTATCTGACTATTAACCCACTGTATGTAAATAATACATAGCAAGGCTAAATTCATTGTTATTGAAATCATAAAACCTATTACTAGGAATGCCAAAATCTTTAACATAGCCTCACCCCCTAACTCTTGATTAGCGATCAAGGTCGAGGGCAACACACACATCTGCTTATACTCACTTTCTATAAGAGTAATTTTACATTATTTTTCCAAAAAAGTCTATAATTTTACAATATTATTTTTATTTTTTACAATACTTCATTCAATTTTGTTGTCATTAGTTTATATAGTTCTGTATTCTTTGGGAATTTATTAACAAAAGGTATTAGAGAATTTGATATTTTTATTAGTCCATGTCCTGCCTCTACATTTGTTATAAAACTTAATTGTGCATCTGATATATTTAATAATTTTGCTAGTTCTTCCCTATCTGTTGAGGCTTGATTTAACATGATTATTAACTCACTATTTGCAAGCATTGTTCTTGCTAATTCATTTCTTAATAAATCTTCCACATTTTGTGTAATTCCTATACAGTTTGCTCCGGTACTTTCTTACCCTTTTCCATAGTGTAAATAAAAAATTGGCTGAGTATTCATATTGAAATAGCAAATATATTTCATCAATATAAATATAAGTTGTTTTTCCTTTTTGTCTATTGGCTGTTATTCTATTAAATATGCTATCTAGTATTACTAACATTGCAATAGGTTGTAATTGTTTCTTTAATTCTAATATATTGTAACAAACAAGTCTATTATTTATATTTACATTGGTTTGTTTTGCAAATGTATTTAAACTACCATTACTAAACAATTCTATTGCAAGTGCAACTTCTCGTGCTTCTTTTTCATTTTGTTTTAGTAATTCTTCTCTGAAGTCTTTTAGTGTAGGTGGCTCTCCCTCATAATCTCTATTTTGATAGTCTTTATAGACTTTCGCCGTACATCTATCAATTATTGATCTTTGTTGAGGCTCTAGTGCTTTTCCCATTAACTGCTCACATAAAGACAATACAAACTCTGATTTCAATACAATAGGATTAGAATTATCTCCATAATATTTATTCATGTCCATTGCGTTTATATGGTTTTTACTTGTTGAAGATATTTCTATAACTTCTCCACCAAATTTACTCACGAGTCCTGCAAATTCGTTTTCTGGATCAATTATAATTATATCTGCGTCTTTTTCTTTTAACATTATTGAACTTATTTCTTGTTTTGCTGTAAAACTTTTTCCACTTCCAGAAACACCCAAAATAAAACTGTTTCCATTCAATAATTCTTTTCTATCTAACAATATCATATTTTTAGATATTGCATTTTGTCCATAGTATATTCCATTTGTGTGTTGTACCTCTTGCACTTTAAAAGGTAAAAATACAGCTAAACTTTCTGTTGTCAATGTTCTTAATATATCAATTTTATTATTCGCTATTGGCAAAGCTGTATTTAAACCATCTAATTGTTGAAAACTTAGGATTCCTAACTGGCATAGATTTTTTCTTGCTGTTGTTGTTATCGCCTCTGTAATGTTTTCTAACTCTTTTTCTGTATCTGCTGTAACAACTACAGTAATTATTGCTAAAAACATACGCTGATCTCTTGTCATTAAATCATTTAAAAACTCTTTTGCCTCTGCTTGTTGTTGTTCTAAATCATACGGTATTGAAGCTAGGAAATTATTATTTTCTGCTTGTTTTCTTACATGATTAGCAATATTAGTTTCAATTCCTAACAGTCTATTCTCTGCCTCTTTTATTGCTTCGTCTGTTGGAACTGGTAAAATGTCTATTGACAATACTAAATTTTTACTTATATCTGTTAATTCTGAAATCATGCTATCTTTTATAAAAGATGCATATTCTTTCAAAAACAAAACTCTACCAAATTTCTCTCCAATTTTAAAAGAATTCTTTTTAAACTCCATACTATCTGGACAAATATAGTCTTTAAAGCTGTGTCCTTTTCGCATATTGTCTATCATGTCAAAATTAAAACTACTTTCTTCCCCCTGTCTATAAAAATTGTGTAATAGTTTTAGTCTTTCATTTGCGTCTAATTCTGTACAAGTAGAATTTAACTTTTTAAAGTGTTTATTTAATTCTACGGCTATTCTCCTTATTGTTGTTCTAGCCTCATCTAGTGTCTTTTTAGTTACCGTTACTGTAATATATTTTTCTTGTTTTATTCCATTTGAACTTTTAGCACTATCTTCAATTATCTTATTATATTCTTTTCTAAATCTATCAAGTCCGTCTTGCTCATTTTCTATTTTTATATTATTCTCAATTTCAATACTATTTATTTTGCTATTTAATATAGTAAACTTTATAAATGTTTCACTTTCAAAAGAATTAAGCATTTGCATATAATCCAAAAACATTTCTTCTTTATCTTCTTCGCTTGCTACAATATAGTTAATATCAGTAAATACAAATGTTTTAGAGTATTTGTTTCTGCCTGTAAGGAATATTCCATCTTCCCATATTCTTTTTATAGGAATAGTGTCTTGCACTCCCTTAGGAATTATGAATTTTTCTTTATCTTTTTTTATAAATTTGCTAAATATTTTCAATTTTGTACCCTCCATAATTTTTTCAAATTTAGAGGGTTACTCTGTTACTTGTTTTTCTTATTTTTCTTTCTTTTTATTCTTCTTTTTCTTGTCTATTTTCTTATTTTGTTTTTTACCTTTATCTTTGTATTTTTGGCTTTCTTTATATAAATTTAGATAATAATTATCTGGTTTAAATATTAGTCTTTTAGGCGTTAAAATTTCAGACTTTAACCATGCCATAAAAAACTTTTCTGCTGTCATTCCATTGTATTTTACAAATCCTAACAATACAAATGGTATTGCCCCTGCCATACATATCCATGAAACAGCTGTTGTATTCATAATTGGTTTAAATATAAAATATAATGCTACTGCTGATCCACAAGCCAATACAGAACATATACATTGTCTAAGTGATAGTCCAAAAAATATGCTTTCTGTATATTGCCTTATTTCTTTATTTATCTTGACCTCCATATACCTTATCTACTCCTTCCTTTTAATTTTCTTGTTTCTTGTTTCATTTTTTCTTCAATTTCTTCGTGCATATCTTCATCAACAATTTTAATCTTATTAGTTTTTATTTCATTTCTTTGCAATGCAACTAATCTATCAATCATTCTTTCCCTTAATTCTGGCTTAATCCTATTTAAGAACATTCCAATAGTTGTAATATCTGGCTCATATACATCTTTTCCAACTTTAAAGAACTTTAAATCTGTTGAGCCAAAATTTTTATTATAATCTACTATAAAATCTGGTATATCTTCAAACCTTACTATTACTTCTGTCATACCATCATCAGCATAAAAAAGTTCTGCTTTTGATTTTATTAGATTTCTTATTTCTTTTTCATTGCAAAACTCAAATTCAAAATCTTTTTTTGACATCTTGTTACCTCTCCCTTTCTTTGTGTTTTGGCTTATTATCTTCTTTAAAAGCATCTGCTAAGTTTCCACCTGCTTTTACTTTTTCAAAGTCCTCTTTAGCCTTATCTAAATCATTTGAATAATAATAGCCATAGCCCCAGTCCACCTTTTTATCGTCAACTTTATAATTAAAAGCTACTATATACTCTTTTGTTCCATCTTTAAAATAATGTTCTACCAATGCTACCGGTTCATTATTTCTTTTTCCTACTTCAATAAGAACTTTGTTATCTTGTTTAGTAAAAAATAAATGCTCACTTTTTATAATATCTGCGTTATCTTCTACCCAATTTCTTAAACTATCATAGGTAGAATATCTCATATTTTTGTAATAATCTGTTTCCATGAATTTTTTTGCTAAGTAATTGCAAAAATCATAGTTTGTATCACACTCTGGAGTTTCTGAATTAGTAAGTGTTTCATTTATCAAGTCATACCCTAAAACAAATGCTATATAGCTGATTTCATTTTGTTCTTGATATTGTTCGCTTGACATTTGTACTTGTCCATTTTCCATTGTTATATAATTTGTTTTTTCATCATAATATTGCATAAGGTCTGGAATATTCTCTGACTCAGTTTCTTTTTCAATAGTTGCTTTATCAATATTGTTTTCTTTACAATATTTCAAGTATTTTTGTAGTCCAAGTTTATGCTGTATATCTTCTACTCCCACATCTTCTACGCTTGTCCATATAGCTTTATGAAATTCCATTGCCATAAATCCTATATTGAAATCTTTTTCTATATTTTCAAATATATATTCATCTACATTGTAATCCCAGTCATAGCAATAATTGACTTCTCTATTCTTTAATATTGCCTCATACATTTCATAATTATGATCGCATACTCCAGAAATAGAATCTTTTATATCTTTTGTATTTTCTAGTACATATAAAATCTCAGCTTTTTCAAACCCTTTTTCTTCTAGTAATTGTCTTGTATCATGCAATATATTATGAATTTCATCTCTAATCATTTTCATACCTACCTTTCATATTTTCTTTGTTTTGCATATTCTTTTTTTACGCATTCATATATTTTGTCTAAATATTCAAACATTGAAGAACTGCACCTTTTATTATTAGTAGCTTTAAAATAGCCCTTTTGAGTTTTAAAATTATAATCTGTAAGTCTATTATTTATAAATCTCTGTGTTGCAAGTGGTATTTTTATTCCATACTGTTTAGCTAAAAAAAGCACACAATTTTGTGTGTCTGGGTAACATTTGTATTCATTATCTTTGTAAAATTCAAAATCAATTATCCTTATTGTTTCTCCTTTGTATATCTTTTGCTTTATATCTTTTAATTGCTGTTTAAATTTTTCATTTACTTCTTTGACTTTTCTTTTTTCTTCTTGCTCTTGTTTTTGTTTTTCTTCTTGTGTTCTTCTTTGGTTTTCACTTATGATTTTTTCCCTACTTTGTTTTGCTTGGTCATATAAATTAGGGCAATGTTTGGAGATATATGCCAGTTCACATTTATTGAAATATCTACCTTTTTCAATTTTCTTTTCAAAAAATTCTTTTAAATCAAAACTTGATAATGTTTTTACAACTTTGTCGCAATATTCTTTGCTTTCTGTTAAGGTATTATCAATACTAACATTTATAAAATTTTTGAAGTTTACTACTGCTATTCCCATTTTCCAATATTCATTATTTTTGTCCTTGAATAAAAGTTCTGAATTATATTCATCTTTCTCTTGTTTTAATACTGCAACCTCTGTTCCATTATAATTTATCTTAGATACAATTTTATTTGATTTTTTTAGTTCATTATTTTTAATAAGCCATACAGTTTCAATATTATTTTGTTCTATCATAATATTCTCCACCTTCCTATCTGCCACGCTCAAACTTTTTATCCAATTTTACTTTATCGTATATATATTCACAAAAATCCTTATCACTTAATTCTGCCATTTTTCTTGCAATATTTATTGCCTCTCTTAAATAATCTCCTGTCATTAAAGGTGTTACATTTTTGTCTGCATTATCTATCATTTCTTTATAAATTTTATCATTTAAAAGATTTGTTCTACCTTTTTGCAATAATATATTTAATGCAAACATATTTTGTGTTATATTTCCTTTATTTATTGTTTTTTCATAATTTTTCATATTTCTTTTATTTCTCCTTTCTCCTTCTTCAATTTTTAGTATTTTTAAATACTCTTGATTTAAAATATTTTTACTTACTGGTGGAGATACAAAATCAAAATACCATTCAATCTCTGATTTTATTTCTGCTAAAAATTTCTTTCTCGTTGTACTTTTAGGCATTAAAGCTGTATCATCTTCAAATTTTATTTTTTGTGCAATCTCATGCAAATCTTCACACCCTTTTATATCTTTCATTAAAATATACTCTATACCGTTAATATTTTCGCTCATCTCTTTTATACCTTTCTTCAATAATTGCTTTATAATCCCATCATTTCTTTTACTACTCTATCACTCATTTTTATTGTTCCAACAAGTACAAGCATATTAAATACCAATTCTCCTATATAACTCCATACTTGCGTTACTGCCGGTGCATTTGGATCAACTGCTGGTGGAGATGACGCAAATAATGAGAATATAATGCAAGCAAGTACAATTATTGCTCCCTCCATGCAAACAGATATATATGATTTTATAAATTGTTTACCCACCTGTTGTGTAGGCTCTCCGGCTATGCTTGATAAAGGTATAGGAGATATTGCTGTATACATATAAAGTTTAAAGAATCTTCCATATACACTTAGTATCATAATAAAAGATAATACTGTTACAAGTAGTCCTCCAATAATAGTTACAGCCCAAAGTGGTATGCTCTCAAAGAAGCCACAACTTTCTATTGTCTGTATTAGCTCACTTGGTAATACTGTTGTTGCACTATTACCAAATCCTGCCGTTTGCATGATAGTTGTTGTAATTCCCTGTACTATTTTAAATATTGCCAACATTAAATCTAGTCCATAAGTTACTATCATGTGTGCTAGTCCAAATCTTATAAATAATTTTACTGCGTGTTCTGGTTTTTTAGCTTCTACAAATGATCCACAAGTTTTAATTACTCCTGTTATAAAGAATATAACAAGTAACGCTAAACCTATCGCTTGTAATGCCCCATGTATATTTATAATTACATTCCAAATTGTCCCACTTTTAAATGTTTCTGGAGTTTGACTAACTAATTGCCATATCTCACTTAGTTTGCCATTCCACACATCTAAAGCGTGTTGTAAATTTCCTACAATCCAGTTATCTGACAATGTTCTTTTCCTCCTTAACTCTAATATTAAGGAGGGTTATTCTCTCTGTTTTTCTTTCTTTATTTCATAATTAACTCTAATATTTGTTTTGCAAATGCAATAATTACTCCACCTGCCAAAGTCATAAACCCATTTGCTCTTTGACTTGGATCATGACTTTTAATTGCCATTCCTATTTGCACAATTCCCCATAATAATAAAATTACTCCTATTGCACTTATTATTTGAAACATAAAATTCTTTAAATTATTGATTACTGCCAAAGGATCATCTGTTGCACCAAAAACTGTATTATTTCCTAATACTAAAACTAATGCTGTGATACCTATTTTTACTCCTGTTCCCAATATTTTTCTGTAATTTAATTTTTTATTTGTTTTCATTAAAAATAACCTCCTATTATTTTATTAAGAGGGTTATTCTACTTTTTTCTTAAAACTTATTTTTCATTTTCTAAATATTCATCTATTTCCTCATCTATTATAATATCGTAGTCATCTATATTATCAATTTTAAATTCTTTTATATTTTTAGTATCTTCATCATTAACTATTGATAATGTTGCAAGTACATTTTTTATATTTCCGTGAAAATATGGTTTATAGCCTCCATCTTCTGTATATTTAAAATTTTTGTGTTTAAATGTGTTAAACTTTTCATCTATTATTGGTGTTTCTCCACGAATTAGTAATACAGCATATTTATTATCTAACATTCTAACCTCATCTGGCGTCATTAGTTCCCTACCTGCTATTTGATAATTAGTAGAATAACTTCCAGAATGTCCTGTACTTTTTCCATAAGTGTTAGTGTCTATCGTTTCCTTACCGTAGAAGTTCGCTCAAATACTTGTGGCTAGACTGTTCATTTCCGTCCGTAAATATAGAAATTCATCACAGTTTCCAACTATACTTTCCCATTGTTTTTCAAAAAGTGCTTTTAGCTGAGCCATATTTTGTATAATTATACTAACAGACACTCCGTCTTGATCTCATAGTAGCAAGTATTTTGTCAAAATCGTCCGGCAACGAAACATTTGCAAATTCGTCCATTATAAAGTGTATAGGTATTGGTAATGATCCTTTATATTTATGGTCTGCATTGTAAAAGGCTTGTTGAAATATTTGCGTATATAACATTGAAATTATAAAATTAAAGCTAGTATCATTGTCAGAAATTAAACAATACAATGCAATTTTCTTTTCCCCAAAAGTTTCCAGTTCCATTTCATCTTCCATTGTTAAATCTGCTAAATCTCTTAAATTAAATTTTTCTAATCTTGATGACAATGTTATTTGTATTGATTTTAAAGTTCTAGCCGAGCCACTATGATAGTCTTTATAGTATTTCAATGCAATATGATGTGGATTTACTTCTTCTATGCTTTCAAATAAAGTATCTAATGGGCTTTTATAACTGTCATCATCTTCCTTTACATCTCCTGCCCTTAGCAATTCTAATACTGTATCAAAGTTTTGTTCATATTCTGGTGCTTCATACTTTAGTAAAAATATTAAAGACATTAACAGCATTGACGCTGCCGTATCCCAGAACGGGTCATTACTTTGACTTCCCTTTGGTGTAGTAGACTTAAATAAATTAGTTACAAGTCTTTGCACATCATTATCAGTTTTTAAATATTTAAATGGGTTATAACCATCACTTAAATTCATATTGATTAAGTCCAATACTTTTACTTCAAATCCATTTTTCTCCATCAGATAGCCTGTATCTCTTAAAATTTCTCCTTTAGGATCTAAAATTATATATGAAGTTTTTTCTGAGGCTTGCATCAAGTTAGGTTTTGCATAAAATAAGGTCTTACCTGCTCCGGCTACCGACCTACTACTAATGTATTCAAATTTCTTCTGTGTTTTTTAGCATTAAGTCCTATCATTACATTTTGTGTTAGTATTCTATTTTCACTATCTGGTAGTTGTTTATATTTCTTATTTATTGTTCGTGGATTTCCCCATTTAGCTGAGCCATGTTCTTTCCCTTTTTTATAATTTTTTCGTGTAGAAAAATATGCTCCAATACTTACAACATAAATAAGTAAAAAAAATAGAATAGTCCTTATACTATTCTCACAAAACTCAATATTAAAAGGATCATTTAGTTTCAATGGTAACTCATTTATTATTTTTATAAGTCCACCATCTAATAATGGTGCAATTAAAATTGCAAGCCATATTACTGGCACTACTCCTATAATAGATAAAATTATATATATTCTTTTATCTTGATTCATGATTATCTTTCCTTTTCATTCTATAAAACAATCCACCTTTTTGTTTTGTAGGTATTTTTAATGTTTTTCTTATAACTTTATCAACTAAATCTGTTTCTTTTTCTTCTCTTTTTAAAGTATTTCTCATATTCATTAGAGAATTTACAATAATTGCATATTCAACTTGATTCATTTCCATAATTCTTGTATCTGTACTCATTTATATACCTACCTTTCATATTCTCTATTACTTCTACTTTTATTAGGCGTTTCTATTGTTTTGTCGATTTCATCTTTCATATCTTGAAAGCACTTCAAAGATTTTCCTAACTCTGCTTTTATATCTTGTGGCGACATTTCTTTTAATTCTTGTGGTATATAAAATTCTATATTTTGAGTGGCAATTCCATATTTTTTACATATTAAATAGGTTGCACAAGTATTTTCAAAATTATTTAATTGTGTATTTTCAAATGTTCCCATGTGAATACTTGCCACTTCACTTATAAGTCCTTTTATAATATCTTTTGTGTCTGCATTATCATCTACTTCAATAATTCTTTTTTCTACATTCAAACTAACTGTCTTTCCATTACTTATTCCATTTTCTATTGTTTTTACTTCTACCGGAGTTATTGTTAGTATTCCTTTTAAAATACTTTCCTGCGTATATGGTAATGTATTTATTCTTCCTCTTGATTGAGTTTGTGATATATCTATTAAATCTATTGTGTCAAAACTTGTAGCTTCTGTTCCATCTTCTTTTGTATATTCTCTTGGCTCTAAAATTGTAATTTTATCTGGGTGTCTTTTTATATGAACTTTACTATCGATCCACCCCTTTGCATCCCTTAATTGCGTTGCTTTTGGATTTTGTGCTGTTATTAGTAACGCATTACCTACCGACTTACTGTCAAATACACTTTGCACATCTAAGTAAGTTTTTAATAATTCTGTGTCTTGTGTTACTTTTTCTGCCATTTCATCTTGGGTTTTAAATGCCCACTCTCTTTTTTCCTGCTTTTCTTTTGCATATTGTTCTTTATCAAATTCTTGATTTTGCACATTGTTTACTGCACTTCTTAAAATCTCATTGAAACTCATTTTTGTTTCTCCTTTCTATCTTTCTTGTTTAGAATTTTAGGTTGTTCATGTTGTCTTTCATTTACTATAGGTTGCTTGGGTATATCTGCAACACTTTCTAATGCTTTTTCCTTTTCTTTTTCTTTTTGTGCATTGTTCTCTTTTATTCTTTCGATTTTTTCCATAATTGATGGCTTTTCTTCAGTATTATTCATCATTTTGGCGTTCCCTTCGCTCATTTTCAATATATTCTCTGATGGAGAATCTTTCTCCGGACTCTGAATATTACTGGGATTTGTATTTTCATTTTCTTCTTTTATATTTTGCTTTTTCAATAGTTTGTTCATCAAGTCTTGCGATGTGTTTTTCTCTTGTATATCCTTGTCTATTACCGGTTTTTCTGTATTTTTATTTTCAGTTTCTGTTTTTTCATCATCAAGTTCTTTCTCCATTTTTTCTACATTAACTGTTGTTATATTATAGCGTTCAACAACACGATTTACCCTGCGTGCGTCTTGTTCTCTCACAACTAAGTCAATTAAGCCATCACTTGTTTTTTCATTTTTATTGAATATAGCACTATATGCAATTCTGTATTTTTTAGCCTCTTTTTTAAAATCTTGATAACTTTCTTTTTTTATTGAAAACATGGTTAAATCACTTCCGTCTTTTAGCATTCTTGATAATCTTACTCTACCTTTAGATACTTTATTTGTATCTTTTGACATTGCATAAAGCATAACTCCAAAATTTTTAGCCATACTTCCACATAATTTAGCAACTACCTCAAATCCTTCTAAGCTAAGTCTTACTACCTGCTCTGCACTTTCACTTTCTGTACTCATTTTGATCCCTTTCCTTTCCTTTTTCTTTCTCATTTTCCTTTTTCTCTAGTTCTTCAATATTATTTTTAATCTTAGGTACTCTTAACATGATTTCATCACACATTAGTATTTGACTTTTTAGGAATTGTATTTTGCCTGCTATTTCTGAGAGTTCCTTATAATTTTCTTGTCTTTCTTCTTTCTTCAGCTTAGTATTCTTATAATATATTTTATCTCGTTGTTCCTCATATTTTTGCTTTTCTTCCTGCAAAGTCTTTTTATATAAAGAAAGTTCCTTAGTAGTTTTAATATCATTCCTACAAAGTAACTTTGCCTCCTCAGATATTCTGTGCAATTTTTGCACATCTGCACGCATTGATAATGGTGTTTTCTTTTTTGTATTTGTTTTTGGAAATATCTTCAGTAAATAACAATAATATAAATACAATGCTCTTATTCCTGTTGCTTTAAGTCTTTTATTTATATAATTTTTTCTACTATGATATTTTTTTACTTTTGCCTCTGGAAATGGTATTTTGGCAACTGCTTTTTCTATTTTTATTCTTTCTTTAATTCTTACAACCGTATATTCATCTCCAAATGCTCTTGCTACTCTTATATTTCTTTTATATGGCTCTCTTCTTATGCTTAATTTTCCTGCTCTATAAATTAGTTCATAATTCATTTTTTTCATTAAATCTTCAAACTCTTTGTAAGTATCTGTTTGTACGATGGCATAATCAATATCTTGTTTTGCTGTTGTATGATAATTTGATTTTTGTATATGATCTTTATAATATTTGGTATAATCAATTTTATATTTTCCACATGGTTTTTCTTCAATAACATTTAACCCATATTCTCTGCAAAGGTTGTCAGAAGTTTGCCTCATTAAAGCATAAGTTTCAAAATTATCATAATATTTTTTTCCATCTACAAACGATACAGAATTTAGGACAAAATGGTTGTGTATGTGATTAGTATTTAAGTGTGTTGTTACTACAACTTGAAATCTATTTCCCCATAATTCTTGTGCAAGTTTTACTCCAATTTTATGAGCCTGTTCTGGTGTTACTTCGCCCTCACAAAAAGACTGAAAAGCATGATAACCTAAGACACCATCTTCTTTTCCAAATATCTTCTTTGTTTCCATCATTTCTTCTACTATATTATCTTCACTACAATTCAAAGCTGTTACATATAATTGTTGTTCAGTTTTATAACTTGCCCTTGCATATTCAACCACCTTATGCAAATTGTAATAACTTGCACTATCTGTTTTCTTTTCATTTACTACATAATCAACTACATTATCTAGTCTTGTATCAATGTTCCATATTTTTGTTGTTGCCATTTGCAATGCCTCCTTATTTCAAATAAGTTTCTGCTATTAACATTCTAAGATCATCAATTTTTTGCAAAGTATTTTCTACTTTTTTAACATCTATCTCTTTTGTAAATTTACTTACATCTCTAATTTTCTTTAGCTCTTTTCTTAGTTCAATTAGTCCGTTAAGTGTTTTATAAAATTCTTCTGGTGGCTTTTCTTTAATTGTTGCACCATTTATTAGTTTTTTTATAACTTCGGTTTGTGTTTTTCCAGACAATTCACTCAAGTTTTTTAGCAAATTATTGTCGTCATCATCAAGCCAGAAGTTTTTTTTATTTCTACATTTTCTCATTCACTTCGTCCTTTCATCTTATTCTATTTATAATGGGGTTTGGGGCTTATGCCCCATATATTGAATTTTTCTCTAGGGAGGAAAAATTCAGTGCTTGTTAGGAGTCTAATAGGTGTATGATTTCGTCAATAGGTATGCAATTACCGACAATTATCACAACATATTTCTGTATATTCTGTTGGTAAATCATCCTCAATATCTTCAACATTTTCTTCACATTTTTTTGAATTTTTTTCGTAAAAGTTTTCATCATATTCTTTCAAATAATCTTTGTTGTCTGATAATAAATATCTCATTACATCTTCGTTAATTTCATCATAATCATCAATAATTGTTTGTCTGGTTTCGTTTGATATTTCATTTAAGAATATATAAAAGCCTTCTTTTGTTTTTGAAACTTTTTTACAAAAACTTTTATCATTTGTTGCTAGATACCCTGTTAATTTTTTTAATACTTCCCCTTTATTTTCTGCTTCAATTTCTATCATATTTTCTTTTATTTTTCTTATTTTAAATTTATATTTTTCCATATTATCTTGTCCTTTCTTTTTTTATTTTCTTTGCACCATATTTCAAACATAAATATTCATTCATGTCTTTTCCAAATGGTACAGTTGCGTCTTTTATTTTATATTTTTCTTTTAAAACTTGCTCAAGAAAACTACTTGCATTTCTTCCTGCTAAATCCCTATCTAAATGTAAATGTATTTCATTTATATTAGGATTTTTTTCTAAAAAATTTACTAATGCTACTGGAATTTTTGATTTGTCTGGATCATATTTTGATGTATAAATTCCACCTAAAGATAGCAAGTTCTCATCTCTCCAATTTTTATTTTCTAAATTTAAAATAGTAGCAAATGATAATAAATCAATGCTACTTTCAAATAAATGAATTATATTGTTTTCTTTTTGTGCTTTTATTTTAAACGAATATTTTTTATTACTTCCTGTTGCTTCTCTCATAAATCTTTCTTCATTAGTTGCTCTGCAAAAAGCATATTTAGGTGTATTGTTTTCATCATAACCTACAAACACTACATTATGATTTTTTGATTCTTCATAAAGCAAATTATTATCAATACAGTATTGTATTATTTCTTGACTTATTCCTCGACTTAATAAATAATTTATTGCTCTCTCATTGTTTTCTGCTTTTAATGGTAAAATCAAATTTTTATTTTGATTTTTTCCTCGTTGTTTATAAATTGTAGGTGGCTGAATTTGTATATTTCCCATAACAGTTTTTACTGCTTCTACAAAATTATAATTTTTCACTTTCATCAAATAATCTATTGCACTCTTGCCTCCAACTTGCCTTGTAAACCAATACCAAAGTCCATTACTTATTTTTAGACTATCATGAGTTTTTGTTGTATAAGTTCCTTTGCATACTTCTACTAATTCATAAGGTTCATAATTCTTTAAATAAGTTAATAAATCAATTTTTCTTGCTTCAGCAACTACTTCTTGTGGAATTGGTAACATTTCTCACACCTACCTTTCTTTATGATTTTTGTGCTTTTGCTTAATAGCCTCGTCTTTATATTCTCTAAATTCTGTACCTTTGTAATCCTCATAGTCTAAAATATATTCTTGATTTGAATATTTATTTTGTGCAATAGCAAATGCCTCATCTAGTGAATTAGCTTTTATTTCTACAACTTTTTGTAATTTTTCTTCAATTTCAATTTTAAATGTTTTCTCCATTTTCAATTACCTCACTTTTTCTTTATTTTTTTGATAATCAGTTACCATTTTTTCTAATTTTTCATTAACATTATCTTCTAGTTGTTCCCATATATTTCCGTCTGAATGTTCCCAATAATCGTACAATTTTTCTACTACATTATCTGTTTTAAGTAATACTTTTATTTCTTGCCTACCTAACATTTTACCATCTAAAATATCTATTATTTGTTCTCTAAAATTTATTTTATAAGCCTCTTTTATTATTTCTTCTGGTTTATAATTTTTTATTAAATTTTGTTTGTAATTAAATTGTTCTTGTTCAACCTTTTTCATTAGCATTTCCTTTAAATCATCATAATTCATATAATTTGTTCTACCTCCATTTTTATTTTTGTATAGTAGTTAATAAGTTTCTGTATTTCCTCCTCGTGCATTTCTTTTTCATACATTCGATCTTTTAGCCACTCATTTTCTCTATCTGGAATTATTTTTACTTTTTTAGGTATTGTTTTTCTATTTTTTGCAACTCTTTTATATTGCTTGACTTTTTTTATTTTTTCGACTTTTCTTACTTCTTTCATTGTATATTTTCTAGGTTTTATAATGATCTTAATATTATATTTGGGAAAATGAAGTCTTAATAAGTCTGTTATTTCTTTTTCCTTACTTATTTCTAATTTCGTTGATAAACATACTTTCATTGCTCTCCTTTCTAACAAAAAAAGAGAGATACTAAATCTTACTTTAATATCTCTCCCATTGTTTTATATTTCTTATAAAATTATCTCATGCGACCTGCTTTTATTCTTTTGCTTATATCGTTTTTATCTTTTTCTGGTAAAAAGTTTATTATGCTGTGCATTAAAACACCTTGTTTATCAATATCTGTTACTATATCATCAAATTTTTTCTTATCATATTCTGCTCTAAAAATTCTATTTGGGTGTTTTACTAGCAAATCTGTAAAATTTTTATTGTGTATTTGCTCAATCATTCTATTGAAATCTTTTCTTTCGTTTAGCATTGATCCTACATCTTCAAATACTTCATAATCTTTTATTTTTAATTGTTCTACACAATATTTGATTAGTTCTTCTCTATTACTTTCCAGTCTTTCTTTATCATTTATACTATAAAAATTATAAATTGCACATTTTCTTTCCATGAGAAAGTCCTCCTTATATTCTAATCTTCTATCACTTCAATTCCATACTCTCGCAATATTTCTTCAAAAGGCTCTTGCATTTCTTTCATTCCACATTCACTACAAATCAAAGTTTTATTATCTTTTCTTGAAATAGCTGGGTAATCTGTATATACTTTTTTACAAACTGGACAAAACTTTTTGCTTTTATTATCATCTTTTACATTATTAAAAGAAATAATATTATCATTGCTTGTATCTATTTCTGGACTCCCATCTTTATAAATACAATATTGACACACTATACGATTTGCCCTACATTTATCACATTCTGTCATAACATTTATTTCCTTTCAACATTATATTATAATCTGTAAAGTATTATACCATTTTTTTATCTGCTTTGCAAACTTTACCTTACATACTGTCTGCTTTTTTGTTTTTCATAATCATCAATTTCCATTTCATCATCATCTACCTCTAAAACTTCACTGCTATTTGTTTCTCCTATTTTTAACTCTGCATTTATTTCTTTTAATCTTTTCAAAGTTGCTTGTAGTTCCTCTTCTTTTTCAAATGGTATCGACATATTCTCTTGTGCCGTCTTAGATTGTTTTTGCAAATTTTGCAACTTATCTTGTGCTATTGGAATTGATTTCATAATTGAATCTAAAGCATTATTTATACGAGTTATTACACCTACTTTATCTGTTCCTAAAATTGCTCTATAAGTCTGTTTATTCTGCAATGCAACTTGAAATACCTTTGCAAAAGTATTAAATTCTAAATACATTTTAAATCCTCTATAAGTTCCTATATAAATTCCTTTTGTATCTTTTACTTTTTTACACAATTCCAGTATTTTCTCTCCTGCTTTTGCCTTTTCATTATATATTTGATTCTCTAATTGCATTGGGCAAAAGTCTATATTGGTGGTATTTGTTTTTAGATAATTACTATCTTCAGTTAGCACTTCTATTTCATTTTTACACTCTGCAATTTCCTTTGGATACCTTTTGTTTACCATATCTTCTAGTTCGTATTTCTGGCTTAAATAACTTTGTTTCAACATCTTTAATTTTGTTGATTTTGTTTCTAATTCTGTTTTTTCCCTAATAAGAGGGTTACCAGTTGCAATACCTTTTATCACTGCATAATCCAAAGCCTTTTCATCAATATCTTCCATACTTCTTTCTGGAGTTTTACTTGTCATTATTTGTCCAATATATCTTTGTTTCTTTTCTACCATTTGATACATATATGCGTCAAATGTTCCCTCTGTTACATAATTAAATTGATGTACTAAAGGATTTTTATTTCCCTGTCTTATAAATCTTCCACCGACGCTGTGTTAAATCTCCTGGTCTATATGGACAATCTAAATTATGAAATGCTATTCCTAAATCTTGTACATTAGTTCCTGCCCCCATTTTTGAAGTACTACCCAATAATACTCTTATTTCTCCAGATCGAACTTTAGAAAAAATTTCTTCTCTTTTTGTTTCTGTTGTTGCATCATGTATAAATGCTATCTCGTTCTCTGGTACTCCTCTTTCTATTAACTTAGTCTTAATATCATTATATACATCAGTAAATAACTTGCCATGTTCCTCCTCATTTTCTTCTATCTTTTTTAGTTCTTCCCTATCAACTTCATATATTTTATCTTCATTTTCTTTCATTGGAATACTAATTTTTGCCGGTACTGACAAATCACAAAAAATCAGCTGAGTTAGTTTTTCTTCAGCTGTTGTTTTCCAATATTCATACACATTTTCCACACAAGCATTAACTTTACTATTTTCCTCATCTGGTAGCATATTATTTATTATTCTTTGATCTAATGCTAATTTTCTTCCCTCGTTAGTTATATTAAGCATATTGTCTTCATATACACTAACTTGACCAGATCTTATTAGTTCTGCTCTTTCTCCTAAATCTCTTACCATGTCTTGTTGTATTTGACTTGGTTTAACAGATATAATGTGTTTTTCAACTTTCGGAACTGGTAAGTTAAGTGTTTCAGCTGTTTGAATATCTGCTACTTCTCTAAACATATTCATTAACTCTGGTAGGTTATAAAATCTTGAGAAGCTAGTTTTTAATTTGAATTTATTTCCTTCAGCAACAAGTTCAACAGCTGTAACAGTTTCCCCAAAAGTGCTAGCCCATGAATCAAAATGTTGCAAATTGTGTTTCAATAATGTGTTATATTGTAAATATCGTTGCATTGTATATAATTCCACCATACTATTTGATATTGGTGTTCCTGTTGCAAAAATTATTCCTTTTCCACCTGTTATTTCGTCCATATATTGACATTTCATAAACATATCAGAACTTTTTTGTGCGTCGCTACTTCCTATTCCAGATACTCTCTTCATTTTACTTTGAAAAAATAAGTTTTTATAATAATGTGCCTCATCTACAAATAATCTATCTACTCCGTAGTTGTTCAAATGTTATTACATCATCTTTTCTATCTGCATTATTTAACTTTTCTAGTTTAGTTTCTAATGTCTTTTGAGTTAGCTCTAACTGTCGTATAGAAAATTTTTCTCCATTTTCAGCTTTAAGTTCTGCAATTCCTTGCATAATTTCATTTATTTGTTTTTCTAAATAGTGTCTTTGTCTTTCTATTGACATTGGAATTTTTTCAAATTGACTATGTCCTATTATAATCGCATCAAAATCCCCTGTCGCTATTTTACTGCAAAACTTTTTTCTGTTATTCTTTGCAAAATCTTTTTTAGTTGTTACTAAAATGTTCGCACTTGGATATAGTTGTAAAAATTCGCTTGCAAACTGCTCGACAATGTGGTTTGGTACTACAAATAAACTTTTGTTACACAAACCTAAACGCTTACTTTCCATTGCTGAGGCTACCATCTCAAAGGTTTTTCCTGCACCTACTTCGTGGGCAAGTAATGTATTTCCATTATATAAAATTCTTGCAATAGCATTTACTTGATGCTTTCTTAATTTTATCTCCGGATTTATTCCATAAAAATTCAAATGACTTCCATCATATTCCCTATTACGAATACTATTGAATTTATCATTATAAATTCTTACTAATTCTTCACGCCTTTGTGGATCTTTGAATACCCACTCATCAAACTTCATTTTTATTTCATCTTGTTTTGACTGTGCTATTGCTGTCATTTGTTTATCTAATACTCTTATTTTCTCGCCATCTTCAGTATAACTATCTTTATATACTTTTTGATTCCTTAAGTTTAAAGTATTTTCAATTATTCTAAAAGCATTTATTTTTGTATCTAGTCCATATTTATTGTTAGCCAATACATTTGATTTATTTTCAGATTTTCCTGTAACATTCCATTCTGTTGAATATTCAGAATAATGTACTTTTATTTTATCTTGATAGTATTTACTAACATCTAATAATTCATAAATAAATTGTTCTATATATTTTTCTGGTATCCATGTTGCACCTAATCTCACTTCAATATCACTTGCTTTTATATCTTCTGGTATAACTTTTTCTAACTCTCTTACATGAATTTCAAACTCTGGATTAGCTACTGCAAGCTGTTTTGCAATAGCAAGTTTTTCTCTTACATTTCCACTTAGATATTCATCTGCTGTAATATACTTTTTTTCTTCAGGTAGTGAGTTAGGTAGCCTAAAGATTTGCCCCTCTAATTCTTTTAGGAGTTCTTCTTCTGTTTTATCTGTTAGTGAGGTCATATAATCAATGTCAACTTTTGCTTTTTCTGTCAAAGATAATATCAGAGCCTCATTTGCTGTATCTACCTTTGTTACTTCAACTCTAGCTTTTATCGTTTTCTTTGAAAAAATATCTGCTTTTCTTTTAAAATTTCCTTTTGAATCTAATATTTCTAATGAACACAATAAGTAATAACTACTATCATCTTGAAATGCTTGGTTATTTCCTCTGGTGTTTATTCTTCCATAACGCCTTACAAAATTATCATATAGAGCATTAAGTCTGTTTTGTTCTTTGTGTATATCTTGCTCAGATTCGTTTTCTACTTGTAACTCTATAAGATGTCTAACACAGTCCCTTATCTGTACCATATTTTTAATACGATTTATAGTTGTCGCCGGTAAATCTTTCTCATACATTCTGCTATTTTCTCTATAATAAACAGTATCATTTATAACTGTATATGAATAATTTTTGACACTCGGATCTGCCGGTATTGATTTTTTATCATCATCTATTAACTCATCTAAATCAAATTCTTCTATTTGTGCCTGCAAATTTTCAATAGCATTTTGTAGCATATAATCTAAATCACTACCCTCTATTGCTTTACACGCTGACTGTTCTCCACCAAATCTTGCACTTTCCATTACCATTTGTCCCATGATCATTTCCGGATTGTCAACAAAATATTTATTCATTCTTATACCATCTTCATTAGTATCTATATTTACCCAGTCGTCCTCTATATCTGTAATTTTATCTCTTTTCTTTAAAAATATTATATCTGATGTAACTTCTGTTCCGGCACTACCTTTAAAAGTATTGTCTGGTAATCTTATTGCACCTACCAATTCTGCTCTTTGTGATAAATATTTTCTAACAACATTATTTTCTTTGTCCATTGTTCCTTTAGATGTTACAAATGCAACTATTCCACCGGGTCTTACTTTATCAAGTGTCTTTGCAAAAAAATAGTCATGTATTAAGAATTTATATTGATCATATCTCCTATCGTTTAGTTTATATTCTCCAAAAGGTACATTTCCTACTGCAATATCGAAAAAGTTATCTGGTATATTTGTTTTTTCAAATGGTTGTACTGCTATTGTAGATTTTTGATATAGTTGTTGTGCTATTCTTCCAGAAACAGAATCTTCCTCAACTCCATATAGCTGACAACTATTCTGTAATTCTTCTGGTAGCATACCTAAAAAATTACCTGTTCCGACAAGATGGCTCTAAAATGTTTGCTTGCCTTAGTCCCATGTTTTCTAATGCTTTATAAATATTTCTTATAACAA
>CAKPGD010000011.1 GCA_934154515.1 uncultured Clostridia bacterium | reverse complement strand
GATGATCCAGAATTATTAGAATTAGTTGAAATGGAAGTTAGAGACCTATTAACAGAATATGGTTTCCCAGGAGACGAAATTCCAATTATAAAAGGTTCTTCATTAAAAGTTCTAGAATCTACATCAACAGATCCAAATGCACCAGAATATCAATGTATTAAAGAATTAATGGATGCAGTAGACAGCTACATTCCAACACCAGAAAGACCAGTTGACCAACCATTCTTAATGCCAGTAGAAGACGTATTCACAATTACAGGACGTGGAACAGTTGCTACAGGTAGAGTAGAAAGAGGAACAGTTAAACTACAAGACGAAGTTGAAATCGTTGGTATCAAACCAGTTAGCAAGAGCGTTGTTACAGGTGTAGAAATGTTCAGAAAATTATTAGATCAAGCAGAAGCTGGAGATAATATAGGTGTATTATTAAGAGGTATTGATAGAAAAGACATCGAAAGAGGTCAAGTTTTAGCAAAACCAGGAACAATACATCCACATACAAAATTCACATCACAAGTATACGTTTTAACTAAAGAAGAAGGTGGAAGACATACACCATTCTTCGATGGATATAGACCACAATTCTATTTCAGAACAACAGACGTTACAGGTGTTATCAAATTACCTGCTGGAACAGAAATGGTTATGCCAGGTGATAACGTAGACATGGAAATCGAATTAATCACTCCAATCGCTATTGAAAAAGGATTAAGATTTGCTATCCGTGAAGGTGGACGTACAGTTGGTTCAGGTGTTGTTGCTGATATTAAAGAGTAATAAACATTTAATCATAAAAGATAAGAGTTACATTATTGTAGCTCTTATTTTTATAGTTATTAAAGCTTATAAATATAGTTATAAAAGTTTATAATTATAGTTATTAAAACAGTTATAAAAGTTTATAATTATAGTCGCCAGAGCTTACAATTTTGTCAAAAAAGCGATTTTAATCTTATATTGTGTTGACTTTTTATTAAATAAAGTATATACTATGAGGGAAATAAAGCATTTCCGTAAGGAGGAAAAATATAAAAATGAAAACACTAAAACACATACTAATAGTTTTAGCAATTATAATAACATTTTTAATAATAACAAGCACATATGTATCAGCTAAAACAGTAATAGTAAACACAGATACACTAAAGCTAAGAAAAGAAGCATCAACAGATTCTACAACACTAGAATTATTAAATAATGGAGAAAAACTAGAATATGTAGATGAAACTGGAGATTGGTATAAAGTAAAAGTACATGGAATAACAGGATATGTTCATAAAGACTACACAAAAGTAGAAGAAACTAGCGCAACAAGTCAAACAACAAATTCTACAACTAATACTGAAACAACAAACACAACAAATACAACAAAAACTACAAATACTACAAATACTGAGACAAATACTACAACAGAAAATGTAACAAATGTAGAAGAAAACACAGAAACAAATACAAATCCTACAACTAGCATAGCTACATCAACAACGCCAGTAGCTACGGAACTAAAGGTTGTAAAAGATTCAAAACTATATATATTACCATTAATAAATTCAACATTAATACAAAATGTAAAAAAAGATTCAAATGTTACAGTATTATCAAGAACTAATGGATGGGTATATGTAGAAACAAGTGAAAGGACAGGTTGGATAAGAACAGAAAATTTAGTAGATTCAAGTGTAGTTTCAGATGACATAGATATAAATGACACAACAAACAATAACACAAATAATGATGCAAATAATAATGCAAACAATAATTCAAATAATAATAACAACAACACAACAACAAATACTTACGATGATAAAGAAATTACTGCTAAAATAATGTATGTAAATACAAACTCGATATATGTAAGAAAAGGACCAAGCACAAGTACAGAAATAATAGATTCATTAATATTAAATGATACAGTAAAAGTAAAAGCAGAAAATGGAGATTGGTATAAAGTAGAAGTAGACGGAAAAGAAGGATATATAGCAAAAAGACTACTATCTAATTCATCAACTAATACAACAACAAGAGGTGATGAAACAAGAGAGTATGGCCAAGAAGAAAATACAAATACAACAACAAATACAACAACTACATCATCTTCAAAAAAAGAACAAGTAGTAGAATATGCAAAACAATATTTAGGTTGTAAATATGTTTATGGTGGTTCTGGACCAAAAACATTTGACTGCTCAGGTTTTACAATGTACGTATTTAAAAACTTTGGTGTAACTCTTAGTCATTCAGCAATAGCACAATCAAAAGTTGGAACATATGTAGCGAAAGAGGATTTACAACCAGGAGATTTAGTATTTTTTACAGATTATGAAACAGGAGTAGGAATAGGACACTGTGGAATATATGTAGGTGATGGAGATTTTATACATGCATCTTCAGGAACAGGATATTGTGTAAAAATATCAACACTACTATCAGGAAGTTATAGTAAAAGATACGAAACAGCAAGAAGAATTTTCTAGAATATGAAAGAGGAATAATATAAAATAGGGGCAATTAAGGAGTAAAAATGATAATATTACTATGCTTAATTGCTTTTATAATTGGAATAATTTTGGGGCTATATGTAAAAAATATAGTCCTTTTAGTTATATTAATTTTAATAATACTTTTTAGTATAATCATTATAAAAAGGCAAAAGCTAAACAAATATATAACAAAATATACTAAAATAATAGATTTAAAAAAGCTTATAATATTACTTTCAGTAAGCTTCTTATTTGCATATTCATATATGTACATATTAGAGTATAAAAATGAAAACAAGTACAAAAATATAAATGAAGAATTGAAAATAGAAGCAAAAGTAGTAAGTAATGTAGAAGATAAAGAATATAAAAAAGTATGTGTAATACAAGTAAAAAGTATAAATGGTGATAAAAGTTATAAAAAGACAAGATTAAAACTTTCTGTAAAAAAAGCAAATATAAAATATGGTGATAAAATAATTTTTATAGGGGAATATAAAGAACCAGAAGTAGCTAGAAATAATAAAGGATTTAACTATAAAGAGTATTTGAAAACAAAGAAAATATATGGACTTGTAACAGCAAATACAATATCAAAAATAGAAGAAAGTAACTTTAATATATTAATAGGAATACATAATTTAAGCAATAAAATTTCAAATAATATAAGTCAAATATTAGAAAAAGATGAAGCAGGTTTACTTACAGGAATATTAATAGGAAATAAAGAATATTTAGATGAGAAAATAGAGCAGAGTTTTAGAGATAGCAATTTATCACATATGTTAGCAGTTTCAGGAGCTCATGTTTCATATGTAATTTTAGGAATAACAATATTATTGCAAAAAGTAAAAATACATAAAAAATTAGGGAAAATAATAACAATAATATTATTAATATTTTTTATGGTATTAACAGGAACAACCTCTTCAGTAACAAGAGCATGTATTATGGCAATATACATATTGGTGGGAAATTTAATATACAAAAGACCAGATATATTGGTAAGCATAAGCATTTCAATGTTTATTATACTAATAATAAATCCATATCAAATATTAGATATAGGTTTTCAATTATCATATGGAGGAACAATAGGAATAGTCTTGCTAAATAATATATTAAGTCAAAAGGCAGGAAAGTTAATAGAAAATATAAAACAGGACATTGAATTGAAAGTTAAACAAAAATTTAAACAAAGAGATAAAGAAAAATCTATACAAAGATCTAAACAAAAATTCAAACAAGAATCTATGAATAATGATAATAAAAAAGAAAATATAAAAATATATGAAATCATAAAAAAGATAAAAAGCAAAATAAAAACAACAATAAAAGATTTAATAATAGTAAGTCTATCTGCAAATATAGTAATATTTCCAATAATGATGTACCATTATAGTACAATATCTTTAACTTTTTTAATATCAAATATACTAGCAGGCCCAATATTAGGAATAATTATAATATTAGGATTTATAACAGTATTTGTATCCTTTGTAAATGTTAGTATTGCAAAAATAATAGCATATGTGTTAGCAATATTTCTAAAATTATTAATAAAAATATCAAACTTTACAGCCAATATGCCTTTATCTAAAATATATGTAAAAACACCTTCAATATTTTCCATAGTTATATATTATCTAATAATATTAGTACTTATAGTATTATATAAAATTAAAAGAAATCCAGATAGAAGATATAAACGAAAAATAGTAGACAAGATAAGAAAAATAAAAGAAAAGCTAGTAAAAGAGAAAATAATAGAAAAAAATAAAGATAAAATTAAAGATAAAAGTAATAGAAAAAGAGTATTAGCAATAATATTAATATTTGCAATAGTAATTAGCCTAATATCAATAATACCAAGTGATTTGAAAATATATTTTATTGATGTAGGACAAGGAGATAGTACATTAGTAATAACTCCAAACGGAAAAAAACTATTAATTGATGGAGGAGGAAGTAATACAGGAAGTTATGATGTAGGCAAAAATACATTATTACCATATTTACTAAATAGAAAAATAACCAAATTAGACTATGTAGTGATATCTCATTTTGATTCAGACCATGTAGGGGGATTGCTTACAATAATTAATGAGTTAAAGGTAAAAAATATAATAATTTCAAAACAAGGAAAAGATAGCAGTAACTATAAAGAATTTATAAAAATAATAACTAAAAAGAAAATTAATGTAATAGTAGTAAAAAAGGACAGCATAATAAATATTGAAAAAAACGTGAAATTAGAAGTAATATGGCCAGAAGAAGAACAAATAAAGGAAAATATACTAAACAACAATTCAATAGTAATGAGACTAAATTATAATAATTTCAAAATATTATTTACAGGAGATATAGAAAAAATAGCAGAAGAAAAAATATTAGAAGATGTAGATAATAAATTGTTACAAGCAAATATTTTAAAAGTTGCACATCATCGGTTCAAAAACATCCAGTATACAAAGTCTATTAGAAAAAGTAAAACCGCAAATAGCGTTAATAGGTGTAGGAAAAGAAAATAAATTTGGACATCCAAATGAAGAAGTAATGCAAAGAATACAAAATCTTAATTGTAAAATATATAGGACAGATAAAATGGGAGAAATAGAGCTTAATATAAAAAATAACGGAAAAGTAAAAGCAAAAACGAAATTGAACATTAGATGAATTTAAGAAGAGAAGAAATAAACTAAAATATGCAGCAAAAGAAATAATAAAAGAAATGGATAAAGTAGCAGAAAAGTACATAAAGAAATAATTAAAATACAAAAATGTATAAATTAGGAAAAAAACTCTCATAATAATAAAAAAGAAAAAAGAAGGAATTATTATGAGAAAAACATATTTAATAAGCATAATTGTTGTTACAGTTATAATAGCAGTAATAACAGGAATTATTTTACACAACAATAAAAATATAGAACAAAAGGAAAGCAAAGAAATAAGCAATACACAGCAAAACAAAAAAATAGAAAATCTAATAGATAATAATATAGAAATAGTAACAACGGTAAGTGAAGAAGAAAAAACATCTCCAAATTGTATATTTATATTTAAAACCCATTATGATGAATGTTCACATATAAAAGTAGAAAAACAGCAAATATCAGAAGAAATGGTAAATAAAACAAGAGAAGAACTAGAAGAATTATATAAAACTTGGACAGTAGTAACATTTAGAAACAGTGAAGTGTTATTTTATAAAGAAAAGGAAGGAAACTGTGGAGAGCACTATTTGTTAAAAGAATTAGATGGAGTTATTGCAATATATACGGTAGAAGATAATGAAGAGCAAAAGTTGAAAGAAAAAACAGAAATAGTAACAAGTTATTTACCAGAAGAAGATTTAACTAAACTAAAAGAAGGAATAAGAGTTAATGGAAAAGAAAAACTAAATCAAGTATTAGAAGATTATGAATAATAAAAAGGAAAAATAAAAATGAAGAAGAAAAGTTTTACTTTTCTTCTTCGTCGTTTATGATAGTAGATGTTTCATCTAATTTTAAATTTTCCTTTTTTAAATACCCTTGCTTATAAAATGTAATATAATACATAGCTAAAGAAAATATGGTAGCTGCAAGTGCCAGGTAATATATATATATATCAAATTGTGGGATGAAGGCAACACTATTTCCAGGAACAGCTGCTATATTATTCCAATACTTAATGAAGAAAGAAGAAACAATAGCTAAATAGAATAATACAGTTGCAAGTTTTCCATACCATTTGCTAGATACAACAAGCTCTTTTCCATAAAGGAAAGAAGCACCAGATATCATAACAAATTCTTTAATAAATACAATTACTAAAATCCACATAGGAATTATATTTTTTAATGCAAGTGTAACTAATATAGAAACTTGTGTAGTTTTATCTGCTAATGGATCAATTAATTTACCAAAGTTTGTTATAAAATTAAATTTTCTAGCAATAAATCCATCTAACACATCAGTAAGTCCAGATATAGTTAGAAAAACAAAAGCTTCTATATATTTGTCTTTTACTATATAGATAATAATGAATGGTATTAATATAAATCTTAGTATTGTTAGTGCATTTGGTATATGTCTGCACAAGTCCTTAATTTTTTTCATAAATTCCTCCTATTAGATATTAAAAAATATCCATTTTTCCACTCTTAATACATGTATATTATGATTTTACATCAAAAACTAATTTGTCATCAACTAAATTAATTTCAACAATTTGACCATTATTAAGCTCTTGTTTCAAAATCATATCTGAAAGTTCATCTTCTATATATCTTTGAATAGCTCTTCTTAAAGGTCTTGCTCCAAATTTTAAATCAGTTCCTTTTCCAAGTAAGTATTTCTTAGCCTCCTCAGAAATATGCATAGAAATATTTTTATCTGCTAAAGCTTTTATTGTATCATTAAGCATTAAATCAACAATTTGAAGTAGTTCATTTTCATTCAATGAGTTAAATACAACAATTTCATCAACTCTATTTAAAAACTCAGGTCTAAATGTATCTTTTAATGCATCTAAAATTTTATTTCTATTTGCAATAGAAGAACCACCAAATCCGATTGAGTTTGTGTTTAAATTTGAACCTGCATTAGAAGTCATTATTATAATTGTATTTTCAAAACTTACGGTATTTCCTTGGTTGTCTGTAAGTCTTCCATCATCAAGTACTTGTAACAAAATATTAAATACATCAGGATGAGCCTTTTCTATTTCATCTAAAAGTACAATAGAATATGGATGACGTTTAACTTTTTCTGTTAATTGACCTGCATCATCATAACCAACATATCCTGGAGGAGAACCAATAAGCTTAGAAGTAGAATGACTTTCCATATATTCTGACATATCTACTCTTATAATAGAGTTCTCATCTCCAAACATTTCATATGCTAGACTTTTAGCAAGTTCTGTTTTACCAACACCAGTAGGTCCAACAAATATAAATGAAGGTGGTCTTTTAGTACTTTTTAGTCCTGCTCTATTTCTTCTAATAGCTCTTGAAACACTTTCAACAGCTTCATTTTGACCAATAACTCTTTTATGAAGATTTGACTCTAAATTTAATAATTTTAAAGTTTCTTCCTCAGTAATTTTCTTAACAGGAATTTTAGTCCAGTTTTCAATTACTTCTGCTATATCTTGAACTGTAAGTTCTTTTAATTGCAAGTTAGCATTTAATTTATCTATTTGCTCTGTTAAACTACACTCACGAGCTTTTAATTCAGCAGCTTTTTGATAGTCCTCAGTAGAATCTGCTTGTGCAGCTTCCTCTTTTTCTTCTAAAACTTTTGCAAGTTCATTTTTTAAAACCTCTAAAGTATATAAATCCTTATTATTCAAGTTAATTCTTGAACAAGCTTCGTCTAATATATCAATAGCTTTATCAGGTAAAAATCTGTCATGAATATATTTTTCAGACATTATAACAGTTTGTTTAATTACATCTGTTGAAATTTTAACTTTGTGAAAATCTTCATAATATTTTTTTACACCTTCCAATATGTCTATAGAATCTGTAATAGAAGGTTCTTCAACAATAACAGGTTGAAATCTTCTTTCTAATGCAGTATCTTTTTCAATATATTTTCTATACTCTTTTAAAGTAGTGGTTCCAATTAACTGAATCTCGCCATTAGAAAGAGAAGGTTTTAAAATATTTGCAGCATTCATAGAATGTTCTCCGTCACCCGCACCAATTATATTGTGGATTTCATCAATAACTAAAATAATATTTCCACAGGATTTACATTCATCAATTATAGATTTCATTCTTGCTTCAAATTGACCTCTAAATTGTGTACCTGCTATAATAGATGTCATATCAAGTAAATAAACTTCTTTATTTAAAAGTTTTGCAGGAACGTGTCCCTCAGCAATTTTAATTGCTAAACCTTGTGCAATTGCAGTTTTACCAACACCAGGTTCACCAATTAAGCAAGGGTTATTTTTAGAACGTCTATTTAAAATTTGAACAATTCTTTGAATTTCTTTATTTCTGCCAATAACAGCATCTAATTGTCCGTTTTTAGCTTTTATAGTCAAGTTAGTTCCAAAAGTATCCAAAGCTTTTCTCTTTTTATCTTTAGGCTTTTTATCAACTTTAACTTTTTTCTTATCAGAAGAAGTTTGTTCTTCTGAATTAGAATTTCCACCAAACATATTAGAAAAAATAGAACCTAGAGGTATAGCACCAGAAACTGGTGTTTCTTCACTATCTCCATATTGCTCATCTACATCATTTAAATGCATAATAGAGTCCATATCCATATTTTCTGACATGTCTTGAAACATATTTTCTATTTGAGCTGCCATATCTTTAACATCTTCATCAGATAGATTAGCCTGTTTAGAAAGTGCTTCTAAAGGATTTATTCCCTTTTTCTTAGCACAATCATAGCATAAACCTTCAGTTGCAAAGCTTTTATCTGGAAGCTGTTTATTAATGAATATAACAGCAGTATTTTTATTACATACTGAACATAACATAGTAAGTCTCTCCTTTACTGAAATTTTAACAAATATATCATACACTAAAACCTACAAATAGTCAAGAAAATAAAGAAGATGAATACAGAAATTAGAAGCAAGGTTTAAAAGTAATTTCAAGCATATTTTTATTACAAAAAACTCTTGAACTAAGAAAATACTAATGATATAATACAAATAAATTTAAGAGAGCAAGGAGACTAGAATATGAATTCAAATATGAGAAAAATAATGTATATAGCAATTAGTATAATATGTGTTGTAAGTATAATATTTGCAGTATATTATCAACTATTTGCAAAAAAAATAGTAAACGAAGGAGATGTAAATCAAACTTCAAATACAATAAATTCAGAAAATAATGTAGAAACAGCAGAAAGTTTATTAAAAGAATTTAACAAATTATTTACAAATACATTTTATAAACAAAAATATAGTACAGAAAACGTAAAAAGAATAGAAACATTAGAAGATTATGAAATAGTATACACTTGCTATAACATACAACAAAAAGAAGAAAATAAATATGAAGTAGATGTAAAACTACCAGCTATAAATATTTCATCAGATGTAGTAAATGAATTCAATGGTATAACACAAAGCGTATTTGCAGACAAAACAACAGCTGTTTTAGCAGGACCAGAAAAATACACTATATATAATGTAGAATATGTAGCATATTTAAACGATAATATATTATCAATTGCAATAAAATCAACATTAAAAGAAGGAGATAATGCACAAAGAGTAATAATACAAACATACAACTATGATATAAATACAGGAAAAAGCTTATCTTTAAATGATGTATTAAGCCAATACAAAATTGCAACAAGAGATGTAAACAAAATAATAGAAAAACAAATAACACAAGCAAGTAAAGAAGCACAAGCTATAACAGATGCAACAGGACAAGTAATGTACAAAAGAGATCTTAATAGTGCAATATATGCAACAGATAATGTAACAAACTTTTTAGTAGGAAAAAATGGAACAATATATATTGTATATCCATATGGAAACACTAATGCAACATCAGAAACAGATGTAATAAAAATAGTACACTAAAACATAAATAAAAAACAGTAAAGGATGTAAATAATGGCAAAGAGCTTAATAATTACAGAAAAGCCATCTGTAGCAATGGAATTTTCTAAGGCATTAAAACTAAATGCAAAAAGACAAGATGGATATTTAGAATCAGATGAATGGATAATAACATGGTGTGTTGGTCACTTAGTAACAATGTCATACCCAGAAAAGTATGATGAAAAATTAAAACTATGGAGGCTTGACACACTTCCTTTTATACCAAAAGAATGGAAATATGAAATAATACAAAATGTAGAAAAACAATTTAACATAGTAAAATCTTTATTGCAAAGAGAAGATGTAACAGAAATTTACAATGCAGGGGACTCTGGACGTGAAGGAGAATATATACAAAGGCTTGTATTTATGATGGCAAAGCCTAATCCAAACGCACAAATAAAAAGAGTGTGGATAGATTCACAAACAGAAGAAGAAATATTAAGAGGAATAAGAGAAGCAAAAGACCAAAAAGAATATGATAGCCTATCAGATTCAGCGTATTTAAGGGCAAAAGAAGACTACCTAATAGGAATAAATTTTTCGAGATTATTATCAATCATTTATGGAAAAAGAGTAGCAAAACAAGTAAATGAAGATAAAGCATCAATAGCAGTAGGTCGTGTTATGACTTGTGTACTAGGAATGATAGTATCAAGAGAGCGTGAAATAAGAAACTTTGTAAAAACACCATATTATAAAATAATAGGAGAATTCGGAGAAGAAGGAAAAACATTTAAAGCAGAATGGAAAGTGTCTGAAACATCAAAAATGTTTGAATCTCCAAAATTATATAACGAAAGTGGATTCAAAAAAGAAGCGGATGCAAAAGAATTCATATTATCTCTAAAAGATAAAAAAGCAAAAATAGAAGAAATAAAAAAAGCAAAACAAAAAGACAATGCACCACTTTTATTTAACTTAGCAGAAATACAAAATGAATGTAGTAAAAAATTTAAAATAAAGCCAGAAGAAACTCTAGATGTAATACAAAATTTATATGAACAAAAATTAGTTACATATCCAAGAACTGATGCAAGAGTAATATCAACAGCAGTAGCAAAAGTAATATCAAAAAACTTAAATGGATTAGCAAAAGGATATAAAGATGAAGAAATTCAAGGCTATATAAATAAAATGATAACAGAAAAATATTCAACAGATTTAACTAAAACTAAATACGTAAATGACAGTAAAATAACAGACCACTATGCAATAATACCAACAGGACAAGGATTCGAAAATTATGAAAAATTAATAGAACTACATAAACAAGTATACAAGTTAATAGTAAAAAGATTTTTAGCAGTGTTTTATCCACCAGCAGAGTATAACAAAATATCAGTAAATGTAGATGTAGAAGGAGAAAAGTTCTCTGTAAGTGGAAAAGTATGTACAAATATAGGATATCTAGAAATATTAAAGCCAGCAAAGAAAGAAAATAAACAAAAAGAATCCACAAAAAATGAAGAAAATGTGGATAACAAAGAGGAAGAAGAGGAAACAAGCGAAGATAGTTTAAAAATATTAAATGACTTAAAAAAAGGACAAAAAATAGAAATAATAAACTTTGAAACTAAAACATCAGAAACATCACCACCATCAAGCTATAACTCCGGAAATATAATACTAGCAATGGAGAATGCAGGTAAATTAATAGAAGACGAAGAATTAAGAGAACAAATAAAAGGAGCCGGAATAGGAACAAGTGCAACAAGAGGTGCAATAATAGAAAAACTAGAAAGAATAAAATACATAGAAATAAATAAAAAAACACAAAAAATATCTCCAACACAAAAAGGAGAAGCAATATACGACGTAATAGCAGCCTCAATGCCAGATATGTTAAATCCAAAATTAACAGCAAGCTGGGAAAAAGGATTAGACATGGTATCTAAAAAAGAAATAAAGCCAGAAGAATTTATGGTTAAACTTGAAAAATATATAAATAACAAATTTGATAAACTAGTAGTCAAATATTAGAAAGGAAAATAATGAAAAAATCAATAAATGATATAAAATATGAATTAAAAAATATGCTATCAGAAAGAAGATATGAACATTCATTAGGAGTTATGGAAAAGGCAATAGAATTAGCAAAAATATATAATGTAAATACAGAAAAAGCAGCATATTCAGGGCTAGTACACGACATTGCAAAAGAAATGACAATAAAGCAATATTATAAATATTGTAAAGAAAATAAAATATATTTGACGAAAGACGATAGAAAATCACCAAGCGTTATACATGGAATAGTTGGAGCGGATATAGTAAAGAGAAGATACGGTTTTACTAAAGATATGTGTGATGCGATATACTATCACACAACAGGAAAAGCAAGAATGACATTACTAGATAAAATAGTATTTGTAGCAGACAAGTCAGAAGAAAGAACAAGAATAGGAGAGCAAGCAGATAAACTAAGAAAAATTACTAAAGAAGAAGGATTAGATGCAGCAATATTATTTATATTTGATGAATGGAGTTTACCAAAAGCAATAAATCAAAAAAGAATAATACATCCAAATACAATTTTTGCAAGAAACTATATATTAGAAAATATTAATAGAAACAATAATCAATAAATAATAAGATAGAAATAAAAAGAAAGAGATAACTAAAAAAAGTGAATAAAAAACAAAAGAAAGAGGTGTAAAAATGAAATTAGGATTAGCATTAGCAGGTGGGGGAGTAAAAGGAGCAGGACATTTAGGAGTAATAAGAGCATTAGAAGAAAATGGAATAGAAGTGTCTGCAATAGCAGGGACAAGCATAGGAAGCATAGTAGCAGCATTATATGCTATGGGATATTCAACAGAAAAAACACTTGAAATATTCAAATATTTTGCAAAAGAAATAATGAAAACAAATACACAATACTATATGAATAATATAAAAACAATAAAAAAAGTATTAGGTTATGGGCTAATATCAGGGGAAAACTTAGAAGAAGCATTAAAAGAATGTGCAAGAGAAAAAGGAATAGAAAAAATAGAAGACATAAAAATGCCAATATCAATACCAACAGTAGATATAGTAGAAAGCAAAAAATATGTATTCACAAATGCAGACTTAGAAGAAGACTACTACATAAATGATGCTCTAATAGAAAAAGCAGTAAGAGCAAGTGCAAGCTATCCAGGAGTATTTGCACCAACACAATATTTAGGACACAAATTTGTAGATGGAGGAATATTTGATAACGTACCAGCAGACGAAGTAAGAAAGCTAGGAGTAGATAAAGTATTAACAATAAAATTCTCGGCAGGTCCAAATATAGATCCTAAAAATATATATGAAGTAGCTAGTAAGTCAATAGACCTATTATTTGAGGCAAGAGCGCAAGAAGCTGTAAGAGAAAGCGACTATGTAATAGATTTAGAGTTACCAGAAGCAAGTGTGTTCAGCATAAAGAAAATAGATTATTGCTATAACATAGGCTATGTAACAGCAATAGCTCATATGAAAAAAATTAAAGAAATGTTAAATAAATAAAAAAATTAAAAGTATTAAAATTGTTAAAAAGATATCAATAAATCTGAACATTTTCTGATGTTGGAAAAATGGTTAGAAATCCTAAATAGTAAAGAGAATAGACATTTATAATTTGAAAATTACAAATGTCTATTTTTCACCCTTTTTTTAATTCAACATAAAATATAGCAAACTATCAAAAACATAAAATCAAAAAATTGAAAGAAGGGAGAAAATATGCAAAGCTACATAATAGAAGGAGGAAGAAGATTAGAAGGAACAGTAAGTATATCTGGTTCAAAAAACGCATCTCTTCCTATTATAGCAGGAAGTATTTTAAGTGGGAAAACAACAAAATTATATAATGTTCCAAACATATATGATACAAAAATAACTTTAAAAATACTACAAGAATTAGGTTGCAAAGTAAAGAAAAATAATGGTAAAATAGAAATCAATTCAAAAACAATGAATAAAAAAGAAATACCGCAAGAAATGATGCATAAAATGCGTTCAACAGTAATTATGGCAGGAGCAATAATAGGAAGATTCAAAGAAGCGGTGTTCTCTTATCCAGGTGGATGTGAAATTGGAGCAAGACCAATAGATCTTCATTTAAAAGCATTTAAAAAATTAGGAATAAATATTGAAGAAAACTATGGATTTATTAGGTGTAAGTGTGATAAAATAATAGGGGCAGATATAAACTTAGATTTTCCAAGTGTAGGTGCAACCGAAAATATAATTCTTGCAACCGTTCTAGCACAAGGAATTACAACAATTTCTAATGCTGCAATGGAACCAGAAATAGAAGATTTAGCAAAATTTTTAAATAAAATGGGAGCTAAAATAGAAGGAGCAGGAACGAATTTAATAAAAATAACTGGAGTAGAACAACTAAGAGACGTAGGATACAAAATAATGCCAGACAGAATAGAAACAGGAACATTTTTATGTATGGCAGCAACTACTAATGGAAAAATACAATTAATAAATACAGCTCCAGAACACATAAAACCAATAATAGATAAGCTACAAGAAGCTGGATGTGAATTTAAAATCGAAAAAAATAGCATAAAAATAGACGCAAGAAAAAAGCTAAAAGCAGTAGATATAAAAACAATGCCATATCCAGGATTCCCAACAGATATGCAATCAATATTTGCAACTATGCTTACAACAGCAAAAGGAACTTCAATAATAGTTGAAAACATCTTTGAAAATAGATACAAATATTTGAATGAATTGAAAAAAATGGGAGCAAAAGTAACGGTAGAAGGAAAAACAGCAGTAATAAAAGGAGTAAAAAGACTAAATGAAGCAACAGTAGAAAGCTCAGATTTAAGAGGGGGAGCAGCACTAGTAACAGCAGCACTGGGAGCAAAAGGAAGGACAATAGTACAAAATATAGAATATATACTTAGAGGATATGAAAAGTTAGATATAAAACTCAAAGAACTAGGAGCAAATATAAAAATAATAACCTAAAGAAGAAGGTGAAAAAAGTGGTGAAAAAATCAAAAAAAGTTGAAGTAAATAACTTATATAATTTTAATGCTCATGATGAAGATGAATTAAAAAAGAACAAAAAAAGTAAAAGCAAAAAGAAAGTAAAAAAAGTAGCACCTAAAAAGAAAAGTAATGTAGAAGAAAAAAAAGAAAATAAAGAAAACAAATTTACTTTTGATGAAGAAATAGTAATAGGCCTTGCAAAAATAGAGCCAGAAGCAGATAAAAAAGCAAAGAAAAATAAAAAGAAAAACAAACAAAAAAAAATAAATAAAAAAGTAAATACTTCAACCAAAAACAATTTAAATGAAAACAAATCAAATAAAAAATATAACAATAGCAACAAGAAAAATAAAGAAAGAGAAAGAAACAATAACAATAAAAACAAAGAAATAGAAAGCAATAAAAAACAAGAAGAGCTAGAAACAGATTATTTAACTAAAACAAAAAGTAAAAAGAAAAGTAAAAAAAGATTATCGCCAGAAGAACAAGAAATGCGAAGAAAAAAAATAGAAAGAAATTTAAAAATAACAAAATATGCATTTTTAACAGCATGTATATTATCAGCAATAATAGCAACAATGGCTTCACCACTTTTTAACATAAAAGAAATAAAAGTAGAAGGAAATAGCAAACTAACTACAAATGAGATAATAAGCATATCTCAAATTCAAACAGATGAAAATATTTATAAAACAAGTATTAAAAAAGCAAAAGAAAAAATACTAGAAAATCCATACATAAAAAGTGTTACAGTAAAAAGAAATCTACCTTCAACAGTAACTATTACGGTAGAAGAAAGAAAAGCAACATATATGATAGAATATGGAAGCGGATATGTTTACATTAATAATCAAGGATACATACTAGAAGTTTCAAATGATAAAATAGAAGTACCAATACTTCAAGGATGTGAAACAACAGCAGAAGAATTAGTGCCAGGGAAAAGACTAGTAAACGCAGATTTAGAAAAATTATCTACAGTAATAAAAATAATGGAAGTAGCCACAGACAACGATATGCAAAATCTAATTACTAGAATAGATATGCAAAACAAGCAAAACTATAAAATAGTATTAGAAACAGAAGAAAAAGTAGCATATTTAGGAGATGATACAGACTTAACAACTAAATTGCTAAGTATAAAATCAATAGTTGAAAAGGAAAAAGGAATAGCAGGAGAAATTTTTGTAAATATGGATTTAAAAAACAGCTATCCAACATTTAGACAAAGTGTTTAGTAATATTATATTACGAAGGGAAGTGTAAAAATGAATAGAAACAAAATAGCATTATTATTAGGAACAGTATGTTTATTACTTACAATAGGAATAGTCGTACAAATAAATACCATAAAAGGGACAAGCTCTACTGTATCTAAAAATATAGCAGAAAATAGTCTAAGAGATGAAGTCCTAAAGTGGAAACAAAAATATGATGAATCATCAGCTTCTTTAGAAGATGCAGAAAAAAGACTATCTTCTATAAGAGAAGAAGCAACAAAAGGAGATAGTACAGCAGCATCAAAAGAACAAAGCATAAAATTAAATAATAATTTATTAGGACTTACAAGTGTAGAAGGAAAAGGAATAGAACTAATAGTAGAAGATGATCCTAATTCAATAAGTACTATTGACAATGTTGCAGACCATATAGTCCATGATGCAGATCTAAGATCAATAGTAAATGAACTAAAAAATGCAGGTGCAGAAGCAATTAGTATAAATGGACAAAGAGTAGTAACAACAACAGCAATTACATGTATAGGAAATGTAGTAAAAGTAAATGATGAAAAAATAAGTACACCATTTGTAATAAGAGCAATAGGATTTCCAGAAAGCTTAGAATCAGCGTTAAATAGAAAAGGTGGGTACCTAGAATATTTAAGTGATTATGGAATAAAGTCTTCAATAAAAAAATTAGATAAAGTAAAAATTCCAAAATACAATGGAGTTATTACATCTAAGTACATAAAAATTGCAAAATAGTTTATTATAAATTATAAAACAGAAAGGAGCTGTGAGACTTGAAAAAAGATAAATTAGCAATGTCTATAATAATTGGAATAGTCTGTATAATACTTGTTGCAGTAATGTATGCACAATTTAGAACAATAGAAGAAACAGACATAACAGGAATAGAAGCAGCAAGAGAGGAAGAACTAAGAGAAATGATATCTAGTTGGAGAACTAAATGCGAAGAAAACGAAGAAAAATTAGCAGAAACTAACCAAAAAATTGCAGAATATAAAGAAAAAGAAACTTCAGTAGAAGAAACATCAAAATTAATAGATGAAGAATTAAATCAAACAGATATGCTAGTAGGAAAAAAAGATGTAACTGGAGAAGGAATTATAGTATACTTATCAGACAATGACGAAAAACAAATAGAAGATTCAGACTTATTAAAACTAGTAAATGAACTAAAACTTGCAGGAGCAGAAGCAATTAGCATAAATGACAAAAGAATAGTAAACATGACAGAAATAGTAGAAGTAAATGATACAATATTAATAAATGAAGAAAGAGTAACATCACCATATACAGTAAAAGTAATAGGAAACCAAAAATATCTATCAAGTGCACTTAGTTTAAAAAATAGTGGATTTATAGATAGAAGTGTAAGCTCAGGAAAAACAGTAAGCATATCAGAAGAAAAAAACGTGAAAATATTAGCATATAATAACTATAATCATCTGATGGAATTAAGATATGCAAAGGAGGTAGAAGAATGATTTTAATAGCAATTATAATAGGATGTATTATTGGAGCAATAATAGGTGTAAACATACCAACAATACCATATACATACACAGGGTATTTAGCAATAGCAATAGTTGCAGCATTAGATTCTGTATTCGGAGGAATAACTTCTACATTAAAAGGAAATTTTGACATGAAAATATTCCTTTCAGGATTTTTTGTAAATGCAATACTTGCAATGGCACTTACATATTTAGGAGAAAAACTAAATGTAGATATATACTTAGCAGCAGTAATAGTATTTGTAGGAAGAATGTTCAATAATTTAGGAACAATCCGTAGATATTATGTTGAAAAATTTGCAAGTAGAAAAATAATAGAAAAAGCAGAAGCAACAATAAAACAAGCAAATGAGCAAAATAAAGAAGAAAGTAAATAAAAAACAAAAAAATAAGCAAAAAGTAAATAAAAACAAACAAAAAATAGATAAAAAATAAAGAACAATAAAATAAAAATAGAAAGGCAAAAGTAAAAAAATATTATTTAAAAACAATAGAAAAAGTTATATGATTTTACATAAAAAATAACCATAAAAACAATATTACAAAAAGATTACAAAAAGATTACAAAAATATAACGTTTTCTATTGACTTTTTTTGTAAAATATAATATTCTATGAAATAAATAAAAACAAATAAAAGATGGGGGAATTAATTTGGCTATAGGAGATATTATTGTAGGAATTGACATCGGAACTTCTAAAGTTAGCTTAGTAGTAGGCGAAGTCAATAATTTTAATCAAATTGAAGTAATTTGCAATACTGCCTATAAATGTAATGGAATTAAAAAAACAAAAATAATAGATGAAGATGAAATATCACTTGCTATTTCAAAAGTAGTAGAAGAAGCAGAAAAAGAAACAGAATTAAAAATTAATTCTTCATATGTAACAATTCCAGGAAAATATGTAACAATAGTACAAAATAGTATTGTAAAAGAGGCAAAAGATAAATATGCAGGAATATCTGTAAAAGATGTAACATCTTCAATAATGCAAGTAAGAGATGTAGAAATACCAGAAGGAAAAGTAATGATAGATGTTGTTACAGACAAATTTATATTAGACGATGGAAAAGTAGTAACAGATCCAGTTGGAAACTTAAGTTCACAATTTACATTAAATGCACAAGTAATACTTGCAGAAAAAGACTATATAAAACAACTAACAAATATTTTTAGAAAAGCAGGAATAGAAATAGACGGCTATGTACCAGTAACATTAGCAGAAAGAAATGTAATGCTAGACAATAACGAGTTAACAGATAATGTACTACTATTAGATATAGGAGCAGGAAACACAGAACTTGGTGTATTCGAATCAAATGGATTTGTTTATACAAATACAATTCCATTAGGAGGAAGAAATATTACAAACGATATAGCATTAGTATTAAACATTTCAGAAGATGAAGCAGAAAAACTAAAAAAACAATATGGACTAGCTATGAAATCTTATATAGATAATGATAACGAAATAATACTAAATACATATAGAGGGGATAGCAAAACAAAAGCAATAAAAAGTTCTGAACTAATAGAAATAATAGAAGCTAGAATTGAAGAAATATTTGCATTAGTAAACAAAGACATAGCAGCACAAGGTGTAAAACAAAAAATAAACAATGTAATAATAACAGGGCAAGGTATAGCAAACATTAATAAAAGTGATGTTGCAGGAAAAGTAATATTAAATATTCCAGTAAAAGTAGCAACAGGTAGATTTATTAGTACAGTAAGACCAGATTACAGAACAGCATATTCATTAGTTAGATATGTAGCAGGAAGACCTTTTGCAAAATCTGTATCAAGTAGCATAGACACAAATTCAAAAGAAAATATATTACAAACAATATTTGAAAGAATTAAAGAATTCTTTTACTCATAATAAAGTTATTAATATTAAACACAAATAGGGGCGGTACTATTTCGTGTAAAAATAAAAAAGAAATAAAACAAATAGAACCGTCGCTATTTGAAATAAGAAGGAGGAAAAAACAATGTACATGGATGGGGCAGAAGAAAATAATAGTTCAATTGTAGATGGAGCAGCAACAATCAAAGTAATAGGAGTTGGAGGAGCTGGAAATAACGCAGTAGACAGAATGGTTGAATCTGGAATAAAAGGAGTAGAATTTATAGCAGTAAATACAGATAAACAACAACTAATAAAATCAAAGGCAGGAACAAAAATCCAAATAGGAGAAAAAATAACAAGAGGATTAGGAGCAGGAGCAAACCCTGACATTGGAGCTCAAGCAGCAGAAGAAAGCAAATCAGAAATACAAGAAGCTTTACGCGGAGCAGATATGGTATTTGTTACAGCCGGAATGGGTGGAGGAACAGGTACAGGAGCTGCACCAACAGTAGCAGCATGTGCTAAAGAAATGGGAATATTAACAATAGGTGTAGTTACAAAACCATTCACATTCGAAGGAAAGAAAAGATTATCACAAGCTGAACGTGGTGTAGAAAGCTTAAAAGGAAAAGTAGATACATTAGTAGTAATTCCAAATGATAAATTATTACAAATTATTGATAGAAAAACAACAATAGTAGAAGCATTCAAAATGGCAGATGACGTATTAAGACAAGGTGTACAAGGTATATCAGATTTAATATCAATAACAGGTCTTGTAAATTTAGACTTCGCAGATGTTAAAACAGTAATGTTAAATACAGGTATGGCTCATATGGGTATTGGTAGAGCATCTGGAGAAAACAGAGCAGAAGATGCAGCAAAACAAGCTGTACAAAGTCCATTACTAGAAACTTCAATAGAAGGAGCAAAAGGAGTTATCATCAATATTACAGGTGGTCCAAACTTAGGATTACACGAAGTAAACACAGCAGCAGAATTAGTACAAAGAAGTGTAGATCCAGAAGCAAATATTATCTGGGGTGCTGTAATAGACGAAAGTCTTGATGAAGATATCGTAATCACAGTTATAGCTACAGGATTTGAAAAAGGAAACGATACTACAGCAAACAGTGTAAGTAGTATAGTAGACAGAGCATGGGGAGAAAAAATAAACTCAATACCAGCACCAGTAGACAATGGAAATTCAAACAATGACTTAGATATCCCATCTTTCTTAAGAAAAGGAATTAAATAGTATATTGTAAAATAATATAAAAATAGAAAAGAAATAATCTAAAATTGTAGATTATTTCTTTTTTTCGCGTCTAAGAAATGACAGAAAATTCATAATTAATATAGTAAAATGTAAATCACAATAAGAAGAAAAGAAGGAGTTATATGATAGTATATTTAGATGTTGTATTAATAGAAAACCTATGCATGAATTATATAATATTATTTGCAACAGCATATATATTGAAATTAAAAAGAAATCATATAAGAATAATAATATCTGCATTAATAGGAGGAATATATTCAATAATAGCATACATGCAAATACTAAAAATATATTCAAATTTCTTTATGAAAATAATACTATCAGTAGCAATGGTATATATTGCGTATAACCCCAAAAGCATAAAACAATTAATCAAGCAATTAGTAATGTTCTATCTAATATCATTTGTATTTGGAGGATGTAGTTTCGCGTTATTATACTTCATTAAACCTCAAGACATATTAATGAAAAACGGAGTCTATATAGGAACGTATCCAATAAAAATAGCTTTGCTAGGTGGAATAGTAGGATTTACGATATCAGTAATAGCATTCAAAATAGTAAAACGAAAATTAAGCCAAAAGGATATATACTGTAAAATTATAATATATATAAACGAAAAAAACATAGAAGTAAATGCAATGCTAGACACAGGAAATATGCTAAAAGACCCAATAACAAGAATGCCAGTTATAGTAGTAGAAAAAGATATTTTATATGGAATAATACCAGATAAAATATTAGATAACTTAGAAAAAATAATAGGAGGTGATGTAGAAAACGAACTTTACGAAGACGAAAATGTAGAGTACATATCAAAATTTAGAGTAATACCATTCACATCATTAGGAAAGCAAAATGGATTACTTTTAGGAATAAAGGCAGATAAAATATTAATAGAAAATGATTCAAATAAAGAAAAAATAAAAAATGTGATAATAGGAATATACGATAAAAAATTAAGTAAAAAGAATAGATATAATGCTCTTATTGGACTAGAAATATTAGAAGGAAATGAATTAGTTACAAAATAATAACAAAATAATAATTTATTTGTAATTTAAGTAAACACAAGAAAGGGTGAAAAAATGAATTTTATACAAATGTTAGTAAATAGCATAAATACAATTTATGCAAAATATTTAAGTAATGATGAAATAGAAAACATGCCTATATATTACATAGGAGGAAATGGAAATCTTCCAGCTCCATTAACTCCAGAAGAAGAGGAAAAACTTTTAAAAGAACTTGAAGAAGGAAGATTAGAAACAAGACAGAAACTAGTAGAAAGAAATCTAAGACTAGTTGTTTATATAGCAAAAAAATTTGAAAATACAGGAGTAGGGTTAGAAGACTTGATATCAATAGGAACCATAGGACTAATGAAAGGAGTAAATACATTTAACACAGGAAAAAATATAAAGCTTGCAACATATGCATCAAGATGCATAGAAAATGAAATATTAATGTATTTAAGAAGAAGCAATAGAATAAAAGGAGAAATTTCAATAGACGAACCATTAAATCAAGATGGAGATGGAAATGAATTACTATTATCAGACATATTAGGAACAGATGCAGACATAACATCAAGAAGAATAGAAGACGAGGTAGACAAACAATTATTAAAAGCAGCTATAGAAAAATTAAACAGTAGAGAAAGAAATATAATGGAACTAAGATTTGGATTTGTTAGTGGCAATGAAAAAACACAAAAAGAAGTAGCCGACATGCTTCGGAATATCACAAAGTTATATATCAAGACTAGAAAAGAAAATAATTTTAAAAATGAAAAAAGAAATAATGAGCAAAACAGGATAAAAAATGTAAAGTAAATGTAAAATGTATGATTAAATGCAATTTATAAATAATGAAAAAGGTAGATAAATAATGAATAAGGCGGATAAATATAGACAAATTAACAAAAAAATGATAATATACATATATAGCATATAAACGTGTCAACAAAGCATTATTAATGTGGAGGGATGCAATATGAAAAAACAAAAACGGTCTTTTAAAAAATTAAAAGAAGAAATGGCTATGGCTCCGGAGAAGTTTGACGAATTATGTCGTAAAATATCACAAGAGTATGCAAAATCAGAATTGCAATTTAGCAGAAGATATTTTACGAACTATTATAATATTTCCCAAGATTGCTTTTATAAAATTCTAGAATATGCAATAGTAAAAAGTTTAGTCTCAGAAGAAGATGCATATAGTATGAGAAAAAAAGCAATTCAAAATCAAAAAGTTAGATATCCAAATGCTTATGCATCATCTGTATATCATTATCAAGATATATTGAAAAAAAGATATGAATACAGTTTGAAATTGCTGAGCAATGAAAAAATAAAACAAATTGCTGAACAATTTGTTTTAAATCAAGAAGAATCTAACAAAAAGATTTCGGAAAAATTAAACGTTGAGTGGGGAACCATAGAATTAGCAATTGCTAAAGCAATGAAAGAGGACATAGTAGATAAAAAAACAAAGGCAAAGTTGTACGAATATTTTTTATCTAACTTTTCAGAAGAAAAAATAAAAGAAATTGCAGAAACATTTGCAAGATCTACTCTTTCAAAACAAGAGATAGCTAAAAACTTTGAAATAGACAGCGTAACTCTTGATTTAGCACTAAAAAAAGCAATCGTAGAAAATATTATTAGCGATGAAGACTTTGAAAAAATCAGAAATAGAAGTATTTCAGGTTTAGAAAAAGAAAAACTTCAAAAAGCCAATGAAATTTTTGACGAAATGCTAAGACTTAAAAAACTAAAAACATAAAAAGACCAATAAAGATACTGTCCTATACTAAGGACAGTATCTTTTATGTAAAAAATAAAATTGTATAATAAACTTTTCTTTTGGAAATAATGTAAATAACATTATTCCAAAGGAGGTTTTTTCTTTGATAAAAAAAGTAGAAATATGTGGGTTAGACACATCAAAGCTACCAATACTATCAGCAGAAGAAAAAGAAAAATTATTAAATGAAATAAAAAATGGAAATCAAGAAGCAAGAGATATATTTGTAAATGGAAATTTAAGATTAGTATTAAGCATAATAAAAAGGTTTTATGGAAGAGGAGAAAATGCAGATGATTTATTTCAAATAGGATGTATAGGATTAATAAAAGCAATGGATAACTTTGACTTAAGCCAAAATGTACAATTCTCAACATATGCAGTACCAATGATAATTGGAGAAATACGCAGATATCTAAGAGACAATAATCCAATAAGAGTTAGCAGATCAATTAGAGATTTAGCATATAGAGCATTAGCAATAAGAGAAAAAATGACAAAAGAAAATGAAAAAGAACCTACGATAGAAGAAATATCAAAAGAATTAGGAGTAGAAAAAGAAGAAATAGCATTTAGTTTAGATGCAATACAAGAACCAATATCATTACAAGAACCGGTATATGGAGATGGAACAGAAAATCTATATATACTAGACCAAGTAAGTGACGTAAAAAATTCGGATGAAAATTGGGCAGAAAACATAACAATATTAGAAACAATGAAAAAATTAAATGATAAAGAAAAAATGATAATAAATAAAAGATTCTTTGAAGGAAGAACTCAAACAGAAGTAGCAAATGAAATAGGAATATCACAAGCACAAGTATCAAGATTAGAAAAAAGTGCAATAGAACATATAAAAAGAATATATAAATAAAATATACAAATAAAATATATAAACAGGGAAAATATAATATGAATAAATATAATAAAAATGCCACGAGTACAATAAAAAAGAATATAAGATAATATTCAATAAAAAAATAAAGTATATAATCGAAGCACATAAAAGAAAATAACACACATATATTTATTAATAATAGAAAATATATGGAGGAAATATATAACCATGGGACAAAAAGGATTAGATTTTAAACATAAAGAAGTAATAAATATAAAAGATGGAAAAAGACTTCGGATATGTTCAGGATGTATGTGCAGACTTAGAAAATGGAAGTATAACATCAATAATAGTTCCAGGAAGCAATAAAATATTAAGCATGTTTTCAAATGCAAATGATATTGTAATCCCTTGGCAAAATATTAAATGTATAGGAGACGATATAATATTAGTAGAAATATAGATACAAATGGATAAAATTACCATAAAAAAACTATTGAAAATAAACAAAAATTATGTTAATATAATAATGTACTCAGAAAAAGAGTACAACATACATTTAATATTACTACTTTAAAAGGTAAAAATAATAACATAAAAATAAAAGAGTCATATAAAATAATAAGAAGCAATAAAACAAACTGTAGATATTGTATAAAATAGTAAAAAAGTAAAAAAAGTTAATAAAGAAATACAAAACACAGTAAAACACAGAAAAGAAAATCAAAAAAATAGAAAAAGAATGATAAAAAAGTAAGCAAAAAACAACTCAAAAGACAGGTAAAAAAGATAGAAAAGTAAAAAGTAAAAAAATATTGAAAAAAACGACAAAAAATTTCAAAAAACAGTTGACTTTATTTAAAGATTATGCTATTATAAAAAAGTACCTACGAAAAAGATTAATAAAGAAGTAAATTAGTAAAAATGTAGACAATGAAATAGA
>CAKPGD010000010.1 GCA_934154515.1 uncultured Clostridia bacterium | reverse complement strand
GTACCAAAAGAATTTTACTATGTAGGAGGAACATTAACTTCAGGAGTAGTAATAAGTGATAATATTGCAGATAAAAACAAATATGCAGGAATAGAAGATGTACCAGCAGGAGTAATATATAATAATGACGGAACAGTAAAACAAGAAGCAAATTTAACAGATGAAGAAAAGAAAACAGTAATATTAGGAAATCAATTTGTATGGATACCATGCGAAGAGAACGAATATAAGAAAACAAATTACAAAGATGCAAGTTTTATATGGGAAACTCAGATACCAGCGGCAGAGCTATCTCAAATACAAAAATATAAAGGCTTTTATATAGGAAGATATGAAGCTGGAACTAGTAAAATAACATTATCAAATGGAATAGATTTCTCAAAAAAAAGCACAGCTTCAGACTGGCAAAATAGTAATTTTTCAATAAGAGACGGGTTAAACTGCACAGCAGAAGGAAAAATAACAACAAAAGCAGGAGAAATACCATACTACCATTCAGACTATTTTACAGCAGCAAAATTAAGCAACAATATGTATAATACAAACTATGTAAATAGTGGATTAATAACAGGAACACAATGGGATGTAATATTAAATTTTATAGCAGATGGAGATGATACAGTAATAAAATTAAGCAAATGGGGAAATTATAGAAATGGAAATGTAAAATATACAGCAGGAATAGGAAGATATGCAGCAGGAGCTGATAATGGCTCTTTAATAGAAGACTTTGCTGTAAGTGATGGAAAATATCATTATGGAATAAAAACAACAGCGATATCAGAAGATGTAAAAAAGAAGAATTTATACGATATAGCAGGAAATTTATGGGAATGGACACAAGAAATTGCATATATAAAAGATGGCTCAAATGAATCATACGTTATGAGGGGAGGATCCTATCAGAATGTTGTTAGTAGTAATGGAAGAGTGGCTTATAGTCGTTCATATGACCCTGTAACACGCACTAATACTTATTATGGCTTTAGACCAGTACTTTATATAAAATAAAAAAATATAAATAAAAACATTTAATAAAACAAAATTTAGTAAATGTCTTTATTTTATGTAAAAATATTACTACAAAAAAACAAATAAAATATTGTTAAAAAATAGTTATTTATATAAAATAAACAAAGAAATTTATAGGAGGTATAATCAAATGAAAAAAGAAAAAGGAATAACATTGGTGGCGTTAGTAATAACAATAGTAGTGTTAATAATTTTAGCAGGAGTAGCAATAAATTTAAGTTTAGGAGAAAATGGAATATTCAATAAGGCAAAACAAGCAAAAAGAATGCAAATGGAAGCAGAGTATAAAGAAAAAATAGGAACAGAACTGCTTGCAGCACAAGTAGATGCAATAGCAAGAAATGAAGAATTAGAAGATGCACAAGTAAAAGATATAATTTCAAACTATGGAGAATTACAAGAAGATGGAGATACAATAAAAATAAAAGATAGTGATATAGAAGTAAGTTTAACAGAAATTTATTCAGGAACAACAACATCAAATGGAAGTTACACAGAAAATAAAGCTAAAATAGCAATGCTAGAAAAAAGAGTAAAAGAACTTCAAGAACAATTAGATAACTTATCTTTATCTGGAGATGAAAAAGATAAGAAAATAGCAGAATTAAATAACAGAATAACGGAACTAGAAAATCAGAAAACAACATTAGAAACAAAAATTGCAACACTAGAAAAGGATAAGAAAGATTTAACAAATAATATAAAAACACTACAAAAAGAAACTTTAGATGGAAAAACTACAATAGCAACAGCAATAACAAATAAAGGTGTAGAAACAGCAAATGATGCTACTTATGAAGCAATGGCAAGTAATATTTCAAAAATAGATACGTCAAATGTTTATAAAACTGAAACTAGATCAGCTTCAATAGTAAGACTAGAAAGTAGTGGTGTGACTACATCAATTACTTTTAGTGGAGAAGTAGTAGGAATAAGAGGTATAAGTACATCTGGAGGAATAGGAGGTTCTTATGATGGTTCAGCATATGGATTAAATTATTCAATTACTGGTTCCACAATTTATGTAAATATGGCAAAGAGAGATTCTTATGGAACTTTTGGTACACCTTTTACAGTTTCTATAACAGCGCTAGTAAAATAGAATAAGTAGGAAACTAAAAAATATCATATATTTGGTTTAACAGGAAACCTGAGTGAATGGACTGAAGAAATATCTCTTTATGGTGGAAATACTAGCAAACAATATAGAGTATTTCGAGGAGGTTCTTGTAATTCTTCTTATACTTCTTATCCTGTATGCTATCGTAATTATGATACAGATAACAAAACAACTCCAACGTTAGGATTTCACATAGTGCTATATATAAAGCAAAAAGATTAATAAATTATTTTATGTAAAAATATTACTACAAAAAAACAAATAAAATATTGTTAAAAAATAGTTATTTATATAAAATAAACAAAGAAATTTATAGGAGGTATAATCAAATGAAAAAAGAAAAAGGAATAACATTGGTGGCGTTAGTAATAACAATAGTAGTGTTAATAATTTTAGCAGGAGTAACAATAGGATTAACTTTAAACCAAAATGGGATATTTACAAAAGCAAAACAAGCAAGAGAAAATTACTTGTTAGCTGCAAATGAAGAACAGAGTATGTTAGCAAATATAGATATCGACAATTTAACAGGTAGTGCAAGTGAGACTAACAGTCTTCAAAATAAAATAGCACAACTACAAAAAGAAATTGAAAAAGGAAAGAGTGTAATAGCAACAGCAATAACAAATAAAGGAGTAAAAACAGAAAGTAACGCCTCATTCGAAACTATGGCAACTAACATAGGAAATATTGGTTCAGGTAAAACAGTTATAGATTTAGGAGTAGGAACATCTTTTAATGTTTCAAGCTATGAAGGATTCGAAAATTTTACAACAAGTAATTTTATAGTAGAACCAGCGTCAGCAGTCTCAGGAGGATGGGGTGGTACACCAAATAATAACGGAGCATCAAGTGTTAATGCTACTAGTAAACTTGTAAAAAGCTATTCTAATGGAGTTTTAACAGCAAAACTTAATATAGTTGTTCACTATTCTCAACCTGCAAATGGACAAAATTACGACTCTGCTAATAATAATGCAAACGTTCATGCATATTTAATATATTAAAAATAAAAAAAGTTATGAATTATTAATAAAATTTCATAGCTTTTTAATTTTATACTATAAAATAATGCTGAAAAAAATATCAAAAATATTTTAAGAAAATTATCAAAAAATGTTTACTTTTGTCAAAAACTTGTATACAATGTATAGAAGAAAAAATAGTAAAAAACAAAAGAAAATAGAGTCGAAAGGGGCACTAAAAAACATGAAAATATTAATGCTAACATGGGAATATCCACCAAGAATAGTAGGCGGAATAGCAAGAGTAGTACATGACTTATCTAAAAGACTAATAAAAGATGGTCATGACGTTACAGTTGTAACATATAGAGATGGAGATACTCCATATTATGAAAATGATAAGGGTGTAGAAGTATATAGAGTAGATAATTATATGATAAGACCAAATAATTTTATAGACTGGATTATGCAACTAAATTTTAATATGGTTGCAAAAGCATCTGAAATTATAGCAAAAGAAGGAAAATTTGATGTTATACATGCACATGATTGGTTAGTTGCTAATGCTGCAAAGACATTAAAACATTCTTTTGAAATACCAGTAGTTTCTACAATTCACGCAACAGAAGCAGGAAGAAACAGTGGAATACATGATGATACACAAAGATATATAAATGATACTGAATGGATGCTTACATATGAGTCTACAGAAGTAATAGTAAATAGTAATTTTATGAAAGGTCATATTCAAGGTTTATTTGGACTTCCTTTTGATAAAATAAATGTTGTACCAAATGGAATAAATTTGAATAATTTTACTGGAATTGACAGAGACTATGAATTTAGAAGACAATATGCCGCAGATAATGAAAAAATAATTTTATATATGGGAAGACTTGTATATGAAAAAGGAATTCAACATTTAATTTCAGCTATGCCAAAAATACTAGATGGCTACCATGATGCTAAGTTAGTAATAGCAGGAAAAGGTGGAATGCTAGATGAACTTAAAGCACAAGCAGAAGCTATGGGCATAGGAAATAAAGTGTATTTTACAGGATACTTGAATGCAAAACAAGTACAAAAAATGTATAAATGTGCAGATGTAGCAGTATTTCCAAGTACATATGAGCCATTTGGAATAGTTGCATTAGAGGCAATGCTAGCAGGAGTTCCAACAGTTGTTTCGGATGTTGGAGGATTAAACGAAATTATAGAACATGGCGTAAATGGTATGAAAAGTTATGCAGGAAATTCAAATTCAATAGCAGATTCAATACTTGCATTATTATATGACCATAGCTTAGCAGCTACAGTTTCTAAAAATGCAAAAGCTATAGTAAAACAAGAATATAACTGGAATAAAATAGCTCAAGATACTCATTTTGTATATCAAAGAGCAATATGTCAAACAATGGCAGAAAAACAAGCAAAGCAAATAGCTCAAGAGAAAGCTCAAAAGACAAAGAAAGCAAGAAATACAGATACAGAAATTTCAAATTTATTAGATTTCAAAGCAAGACATGCTTATGCTTAAAATCTTAAAATGTTTTTAGGAGGAAAGAAAATATGAACGTATATGATACAGCAAATAGATTAGCATCAGAAATTAGAGCTTCTGAAGAATTTAAAAATTATAGAGATGCTAAGAAAAAAATAGAAGAAAATGTTGAACTAAAACAAAAAGTTGAAGAATTTGAAAAAATAAGATATGATGTTCAAGTTCTAGGAATGCAAGGAAAAGATGTTGATGAAGAAAAAAATAAAAAACTTCAAGAGATGTATACTATATTAATTCAAAATAAAGAGATAAAAGATTACTTTGATTTAGAAGTGAAATTTAATATTATGCTTGCAGATGTTAATAAAATAATAGCAGAATCTGTTAAAGATGTATTATAAATAATATAAATTATATAAATATAAAGAACTGCCGACTTGACAGTTCTTTATATTTGTATGACAGGTATATAAATTATAAATCTTTGCTAACTTTTGCATATTTCTTTAGTTTTTCTTGAACTAAATAGTTTATAGAACCAGCAGGAAATTTACCATTAATATCTTTCTTTCCAGCAGGTACACCAGTTAATATTTCAATTCCTTCATCAATTGTAGATATTGCATAAATGTGGAATTTTTTATTTTTTACGTCCTCAATAATTTCATCTGAAAGATTTAAATTATTAACATTTTGTATTGGTATCATAACACCATGTGAACCATCTAATCCACGCATTTTACATACTTGGTAAAATCCCTCAATTTTATCATTAACACCACCAATTGGTTGTATTTCTCCTTTTTGATTAACAGATCCAGTTACTGCAATTGATTGATTAATTGGTATACCAGATAGGCTTGAAAGTATAGCATATAATTCTGTACTAGAAGCACTATCACCATCTACACCATTATATAATTGTTCAAAACATATACTAGCAGTAAGAGATAGGGGAATATCTTGTGCAAACATTTCTCCTAAATATCCTGTAAGAATAAGAACACCTTTTGAGTGTGTAGGACCAGAAAGTTCAATTTCTCGTTCTATATTAACTACACCAGTTTTACCAGAATAAGTATTGGCTGTAATTTTTACAGGTTTTCCAAAAGTGTAGTCTCCAATAGTCATAACAGTTAACCCGTTTATTTGACCAACACAAGAGCCAGTAGTACTAATTAAAAGTGTGTTTTGTTCAATCATTTCCATATAACGAGAGTCGTATTTTTTAACTCTTTCAATTCTTTCTTTTAATGCAGTGTCAACATATTCTGAAGTTACAATTTTTTTACGGTCCATTTTAGCCCAAGTTGCTGCTTCGCCAACTATTTGTGCAATTTCTGTAAATCTTGTTGATATTTTATCTCTATCATCAGCAAGCTTAGAAGCATATTCAACAATTTTTGCGACTGCTGCTTTATCTAAGTGTGGGAGTTCTTCTTGTTCACAGAAACCATGTATAAAACGAGCAAGTTTATTGATGTTTTCGTTATTTATAGGTGCATTTTCTTCAAATTCTACTTTTATTTTAAATAATTTTCTAAAGTCGCTATCCATAGCAAGAAGTGATTGATAAATTTGGTCGTTTCCAACAACTAAAACTTTTAAGTCCAAAGGAATAGGCTCTGGTTTTAAAGAAATCATTACCATAGAAGAACGTTGGTCTGCTGTATTTTCAATAGATATTTCTTTAATTCTAAGTGCTTTTTTCAAAGCTTCATAACAAATTCCGTTTGCAAGTAAATCTTTTGCTTGGAATATAATGTATCCACCGTTTGCAATATGAAGTAGACCAGGTTTTAACATTGTATAGTCAGTTTTTAAAGAGCCATAGTAGTTTTCATATTCTAGTTTTCCAAATATATTGTGATAAGAATAGTTAGAGTCCATAATAACTGGAGCACCTTCTGTATCACTATTATCTACAAATAAATTGACTCTATAATTTAACCAAGGCTTAGCAGGTTCCGGTCTAGGACCTTGTGCTTGTTGCATAGCTTGTTGACCTTCTGGTTCAACGAATATAGAAATATTTTTTAATATGTCTTGTTTTATGTCTGTTAAAAATTTATTAACTTTTTTATTTCTTTTATATTTGTTTTTCAAATAATTTATATGAGAGTTAACAGTAAGTAGGGCAATGTTTGATTGCCATTCTTCAATTTTTTTATCAGAAGCTCTTTCAATTTCTTTTATTTTTCCAATAGCTTCCATTATTTGTCCTTGTACAATTACAGATTTTTCTTCATATTGTTTTTTTATTTCTTCATCTAATTTATCAAATTCTTCTTCTTCAATAGTTTGACCATTAAAAATAGGCATCATATAAATACCATTTTGAGCAGATTTAACTTGAAAATCATGTTTTGAAGATTCTTCATTTAACTTTTCTAATAGATTAGCACGCTTTTCTTCAAATTCTTGTTTAATTAAAGCTTTTTCTTTTTCAAAATCATCATTATTAAAAGTATTTTTAATATCTTTTCTAATATCTCTAATAAATAAATCCATATTTTCCTTAAATTCTTTACCTTGACCGGCTGGAAGAGATACAGCTATGGGTTCATTTGGGTTATCAAAATTATAAATATAACACCAGTCTGAAGGAACCTTTTTCTTTTTAGAGATTTTATCTAAGTAGTTTTTTGCATACATGGTTTTACCAACGCCACTTGGACCTTCAAGATAAATATTATAGCCTTTAACATCAACATTAACGCCAAATTCTAAGGCTTTAATTCCACGTTCTTGACCAATACCAGTATTAATACCCTCAAGTTCTGAGGTATCCTCAAATTTAAAAATATTTGGGTCACAAACCCTTTTTAAGTCTTTATAAGATAATTCATTTACATTTTTCATTTGTTTTTCTCCTTTATTAATTTTTATCAATTTATTATTTTTTTTAATTTTATAATTTTATTGTTCTAGAATTTTTACAATTTTATTGTCTTATTGTTTAATAATTTAATAATTTTATTGCTTTATTATTGCAGTTTTATTTATTTTAATAACATATAAATCTAAATCATTAAAAGCCATTTAAATCTAATGTCATTAGAATAGCATTATCAACATTATTGTAATATTTTTTTCTCAAGCCAACAGTTTTAAATCCAAAACTTTCATATAATTTAATAGCATTTTTATTGTTTTCATTAACTTCTAAATTAATTTTTGTACATTGTTTCTCTTGGGCAAGTGATATTAAAGATTTTAAAAGAAGCTTTGCAAAACCCATATGGCGTTTATCTTTTTTTGTTACAATGTTCATCAGTTCAGCTTCATCTAAAATTATTTTCAATCCACCATAAGAAACAAATTCGCTTTCATATTGTAAAAGTAAGTAACTAGAGTTATTATTGCCAAGTTCTTCTTTAAATATTTCATAATTCCAAAAGTTATCATAATCTTGTTCTAAAGTATTTCTTATTTTATCCAAATCTGAAATGTTCATTGGCAGTATTTTTAATTCTGAATAATTCATTTGTTTCAAAGTTCCTTCCTAATTGCTAATTCAACAAAAAAATTTTACATGTATTTTTTATTGAATTAATTAATTTTCTCCTTCAAGAGCACGTTCTGCTTGTGATTTTCTAAGATATAGGGGAGAAATAGAGTTAGAGTCTCCTACTAAACCTTGTTTGTATTTTTCAAAACCAGCTTTTCCAATATTAATAGAAGTTTGGTCATTTAGTTCTTTTTCAACGAATACTGCTTTAGAAAAGTTCTCTAAAATTGAATATTTATGATAAATAGCACCATCTCCAATAAATAAAATAGGAGATGAAGAGTATTTTTTTAACATTTCAAAAACTTCGTTTATATTTTTTGCACATAAATCTTCTAATTGAGTAAAAGTATTATTTTCTCTTTTAAATAATCCAAAATATACATTGTCATTTTTTGCATCTATAAGAGTGCATATAATATTAGTATCTGCATCTACATTTGAATCTAAAGAGTTATATGCTAAACCTTCTAGTGAACTAACACTAGCTACAGGAATATTTGTAACATCACAAAAGGCCTTTACTGTTGAAACTCCAATACGTACACCAGTAAAAGAACCAGGACCAATGCTACATACAAATAAGTCAAAATCTTTTAAAGATAATTTTGTTTCCTTTAGAATTTCATCAACCATAGGCATAAGTTTTTGAGAATGAGTTGTGCCATCATTTGTGTGTTTTTCTAGTATTACATCAGTATCTTCTAAAACAGAAATAGAACATATTTTAGAAGATGTGTCTATGCTTAAAATTTTCAATATAATTACCTCTTTTTTTATTAAATTTATCTAAGCATATTCTATATTAAGTTGCTAGATTTGTAAACATTTTTTGACAAAAAATTCGTATAAATTTCATGAAAATAAGCATAAAATTACAACCATATTACAATAATGTTAATTTTATATTACATATACAAAATCCGTTGAAAATGTTTACAAAATATGGTATTTTTATTATTAGTTATTATAGAGGAGATATAGAATATGGAAATCGGTGTAGAGGAGATAAATACAGAACGATTAAGTAGTTTTTCATTAAAGGAAAAAGATAATTTAAAAGAAAGACTTGAGAGTAATTTAAAAATACAAAAAATGTTATATAATTATGAAAAAAGTAAAAGTGAGAAAGAAAACGAAAGATAATGGAGGCATCCGTATATGAATAAAGAAAATAAAGAACTTATTGTTGTAAAAACAACTGTTTTTGATAAAATTAAAAAATTTTTTAAAAAATTGTTTTTTAAAAAAGAAGAGATATATGAGGCAGTAGATGAAAATCAAAATAAAAAAGAAAATGACTTTATTAATCGTGTAAAAATAGAAGAAGATGTTGAAAAACAAAGATTATTAAAATTACAAGAATTAATTGCAGAAGATATAATTAAAGAAGAGGAATTACCAGATGATGATGTAAAGGCATTACACAAATTATATGATAATCAAATTTTAGAATTAAAAAAATCTATAGATGAATACAGAGAAAAAATATTAAAAATTAGAATGAGCATAAATGAATAAATAAAAATCACTAATGAGCAAAACTCAAAAGTGATTTTTTATTTATTTTTCTATTTTTTCAATATGAAGCTCTCTATAATCTGGATTTTCGTCAGACTTTTTAAAAGATATCTTAGTGTAAGTTTTTGGAATAATATCTTCTATAATTTCACCCCATTCAATAATAGAAATTCCATTTTCAAAATATTCTTCACCGCCAATTGCGTAAAATTCATCTGTATCTTCTAACCTATATACATCAAAATGATATATATTAATAGGTTCATTTAATGAATTTGTAGTGTGATGTTCATTTACAACAGTAAAAGTAGGGCTAGATATTTCGTTTTCTAGTCCAAAATATTCAAGAATTCCTTGTGTGAACTTAGTTTTGCCAGAACCAAGCTCTCCAGTTAAAACAATAATATCTCCATTTTTTAATTTTTTTGCAAAATCTTTTGCAAAATTAATAGTATCTTTTTCACTTTTTGATATAAATATACTCATAGTTGTTCTCCTTTTTCTAACATAAATATTTTACCTCAAATAAACATATTTGTAAATAAATTCATAAAAAAAGATACCTTTTAGGCGTAAACGACTATTTTATGGTATATTAAAGAATTTTTTGCTTTAAACACTTGACAAAATATTACATATAAGTTAATATGAAAACGCAATAATACTTATTGGTTTAAAAAAGTGATCTAGATAGATATAGTATACATTATAAATATAAGGGTACTATTATAAATAGGCTTTTTAATTGTAATGTTTATGAGAGGAAAAGTGAAAAAATGGGAAAATATTTATCGTTACAAATTGCTAATATAATAATAGCAAATAAAGGAAAATATACTAAAGAAGAAGTTTTAGAAATGCTAAAAGAAAAAATAGATCTAGATATTTATGAAGTAAAAGAAGAGGAAGAATTTTTATTTTTATCGTTAAAAAAAGAAATTTTTTGCAAAGAAATAACTAAACTGATGAAAGAAATAACACAATATGCAGAAAAAGAACAAAAAATGTATTTAAATGAACGAATAAAAGAACTAGAAAATATCAAAGAATATGAACAAGTAATGAGTATTGCAAGTGAAGAAAAAGATGGATTTAAAATAGCAAGAGAAAGGCTTTTTAATAATGATATTTCGTACTTATTAGATAACAAAAATTTAGCGTGTTTTTGTGAAGGAGTAAGCTTGCTTTCAAAAGAGGGGCAATATATTTCATACTATGGAGATATGTTCAACTATTTTAGGGAAAACATAATTGCAAATTTGTATAGTAAATTAAAAACTGCATTGGTAGTTGTAGTATATTAAATAAAAAGAAAAATAAAAAAGCTGTGTAATTAATTTACATGGCTTTTTGTTCACAAAAGATTTACATTCTATTTGTTGACAAATGAAAAATACTAAAATATAATACTATAATTGAGTGTGCAAAACTAGAGTTTGTCTATATAGAAAGGAAAAATAAAATGCTTAAATTATTAAAAAATGTAACAAAAAAGCAATGGTTATTAGCACTTGTTTGTTTAATTTTAGTATTTACACAAGTGTGGTTAGAATTAAAAATGCCAGACTATATGTCTCAAATAACCCAATTAGTTCAAACCGAAGGAAGTAGCATGAAAGATATTTTAATAAATGGTGGTTATATGTTAGCTTGTGCTTTTGGAAGCTTAATAGCTGCAATAGTTACTGGATATATAACAGCAAGAATATCTTCAGCTTTTTCAATGAATATAAGAGAAAAAATATTTAAAAAAGTAGAAAATTTAGCAATGCAAGAAGTAAAAAGTTTTTCTACTAGTAGTTTGATAACAAGAACTACGAATGACGTAACTCAAATAGAAATGTTAATTTCAATGGGATTACAATTATTATTAAAGGCTCCAATAACGGCAATATGGGCTGTAACAAAAATTTTAAATAAGAGTTGGCAATGGAGCACAATTACAGCAATTGCAGTATTAGTACTTTTAGCAGTAATAGGTATATTAACTGTAATAGTACTTCCAAGATTTAAGAAAGTACAAAAACTTATAGATAAGTTAAATGGTGTAACAAGAGAAAACTTAACAGGTATAAGAGTTGTAAGAGCATTTAATGCAGAAAAATATCAAGAAAATAAATTTGAAGAAGCAAACCAAAATCTTACAAATCAACAATTATTTAACCAAAGAGTATTTTCAATAATGCAACCAGTAATGTACATAGTAATGCATATGGTAACACTTGCAATTTATTTTGTGGGAGCATATCTAATAAACGAAGCAGAAATGAGTGGAAAAATAGCCCTATTTGGAGATATGATTGTATTTAGCTCATATGCAATGCAAGTAATAATGTCATTCTTAATGCTTGCTATGATATTTATGATGTTACCAAGAGCTCAAGTATCAGCAAACCGTATTAATGAAGTATTAGACAAAGATATTAGTATTAAAGATGGAAAAATAAACAAAAATACAACTAAAGAAGTTGGAACAGTTGAATTTAAAAATGTAAGTTTCAAATACCCAGATGCAGACGAATATTTATTAAAAGATATATCTTTTAAAGCAAATAAAGGTGAAACAGTAGCATTTATAGGTTCAACAGGTAGTGGAAAATCTACATTAATTAATTTAGTACCAAGATTTTATGACGCTACTGATGGAGAAGTTCTTGTAGATGGTGTAAATGTAAAAGATTACACACAAGAATTTTTGCATAACAAAATAGGTTATGTACCACAAAAAGCTGTAATGTTTAATGGAACAGTAACTTCAAATATTAGTTATGGAGACAATGGTAAAGAAAAACCAAACAAAGATGAAGTACAAAAAGCAATAGAAGTAGCTCAGGGAAAAGAATTCGTAGAAAAGATGGAAGGTGCATATGATGCACATATTGCACAAGGTGGAACAAATGTATCTGGTGGACAAAAACAAAGATTAGCAATAGCAAGAGCAATTGCTAGAAATCCAGAAATATACATCTTTGATGATAGTTTTTCAGCATTAGACTATAAAACAGATAGCATGCTTAGAAAAGAACTTAAAAAATATACAAAAGACGCTACAAGTTTAATAGTTGCACAAAGAATAGGCACAATAATGAATGCCGACAAAATAATAGTTTTAGATAATGGAGAATGTGTAGGTCAAGGAACACATAAAGAAGTATTAAAAAACTGTGAAGTATATAAACAAATAGCTCTATCTCAATTGTCAGAAGAAGAGTTAAACGACGAAAGAGAGGTGAAATAGAGTATGCCAGGACCAATGGGTGGACCACGAGGAAAAGAGTCTAAACAAATAGAAAAAGCAAAAGATTTTAAAGGAGCAGTCATTAGATTAGTAAAAGAATTAAAGGGATATAAGGCTTTAATAATAGTCTCATTAATTTTAGCAATAGCAGGAGCAATACTATCTATTTCAGCACCAAATAAATTATCTGAATTAACAGATAAGATACAAGAAGGATTAGTAAGCTCATCTATGGATTTGGAAGCTATAAAAAATATAGCAATATTCTTAATTTGTCTATATGGAGCAAGTGCAATATTTACATTCATACAAGGAATTTGTATGACAAATGTAGCTAACTATTTTGCAAGAAACTTAAGAAGAAGAATATCTCAAAAAATAAATAAACTACCATTAAGTTATTTTGATAAACATCAGTCAGGAGATATACTTTCAAGAGTAACAAACGACGTAGACACAATTGCACAAACAATGAACCAGTCACTAGGAAGCTTAGTAAGTAATATCACATTATTTATAGGTTCAATAATAATGATGTTCTACACAAACTGGATAATGGCAATTACAGCTATTGGAGCAAGCTTGTTAGGATTTGTAGGAATGTTTGCAATACTTGGAAGATCTCAAAAATACTTTGAAGCAAGACAAGTGGAACTTGGAAATTTAAATGGACATATTGAAGAAATATATTCAGGATTAAATGTAGTAAAAGCATACAATGGTAAAAAAGAATCTGATAAAGAATTTAATAAACTAAATGCAAAAGTATGTGAAGCAAATAGAAAAAGTCAATTCTTATCTGGTATAATGCAACCAATGATGGGATTTATAGGAAACTTTGGATATGTTGCAGTATGTATAGTAGGTGCACTTTTAGCAATGAATAATGTTATATCATTTGGTGTAATAGTTGCATTTATAACTTATGTAAGACTATTTACAAACCCATTATCACAAATAGCTCAAAGTATGACATCACTACAATCAACAGCAGCAGCAAGTGAAAGAGTATTTGAATTTGTAGATGAAAAAGAAATGCAAGAAGAAAATAATATAACAAAGAAATTAGACAGAAGCAAAGTAAAAGGAAAAATTGAGTTTGAAAATGTTGTATTCCAATATGATGACAATGACAAACCAACAATAAAGAACTTTACAGCAGTAGCAGAGCCAGGACAAAAAATTGCCATTGTTGGACCAACAGGTGCAGGAAAAACAACAATGGTAAATCTTCTTATGAAATTCTATAATATAAATTCAGGAGATATAAAAATAGATGGAGTATCTACAAAAGAATTAACAAGAGAAAACATACATGACCTATTCACTATGGTATTACAAGATACTTGGTTATTTGAAGGAACAGTTAAAGAAAATATTATATATAACCAAAAAGATGTAAGCGATGAAAGAATAAAAGAAGTATGCAAAGAAGTTGGATTAGACCATTTTATAAAAACTTTACCAAACGGATATAATTCTCAATTAGGTGAAAATGATGGGGTTTCAGCAGGACAAAGACAATTAATTACAATAGCAAGAGGAATGATTCAAGATGCACCATTCTTAATACTAGATGAGGCAACATCAAACGTAGATACAAGAACTGAAGAATTAGTACAAAAAGCTATGGATAAATTAACAGAAGGAAGAACAAGCTTTATAATTGCACATAGACTTTCAACAATAAAAAATGCAGACTTAATATTAGTTATGAAAGAAGGAAATATTGTAGAGCAAGGAAATCATGAGCAATTAATGGCTAAAAAAGGTGCATATGCAGAATTATATAATTCTCAATTTGAAGAAGCAGCAGAATAAGAAATAAAACACTAAAAAAGGGACCACAAATATGGGCTCCTTTTTTAGTACAATTAAAATAAATTTGGAAATTGTCTAACAATTCCATCAACAAAATATTGAGACATTGCTAAAATTTCCTTCTGAACAGTATCATAAGCTTTAATATCAGCTTTATAATCTTTTCTTATACGAGCAGTAACCTCATCTGTAGTTAATTTTAAATGTTCATAAAACATCTTTCTGACATCTTCTTTATTATAGTATGGATTAATACTACTAAAAGCTTCAGCCATTTCATCAGCATTTTTATACCATTTTGTATTTAACTCATCTGCAAGTTTAGTATTATTATTTTTTAATGCAAAAATTATTTTTTCGCCAATTTCTAAGTGCTCAGTAAGAAGTCTTTGAATAGACTCTGCAATATCACTACCATAAAATTTTTCAAAAACATCTGCAATATCTTCAGGGATTTGTAATAATCTGGCTCTAGTAGCATCTAAATCTACTAAACTTTCAGCAATGCTAATTAACAACATACGTGTCCACATTATATGTTGTTCCCAAACTAAATTCATTTTTTTAATCAAATTTACTTCATTAGGACTTATACAATTAGAGACATTAGTATTAGGATAAATGTATATTTGACTACCAACTCTAAGATTATAAGGACTTAATCCAGAATTTGTATTTAATATGTCTTGAACAGTCGTGTTATATTTCATTGCTAAATTATACAAAGTATCTCCTGGCCTAATAGTATATAAAATATAGTTCATATTTAACACCTCTCTGTATAGAATATTATAAAAAAACAAAAAATGTTACTAATATATAATTGTTAATAAAAATCTTTTGTGATATTATTATAACGAAATCAAAAGAGAAAGGAAGATTTTTATGGAAGAAAAGAAAATAGAAGAATTAAACGGTTTTAAGGATTTAAGAATAGTAGATAATTTTTATCAAACATCTAGCTTTTTTCCAATGCCAACAACAGAAATAGGAACATTAAGTGAATCTGGACAAACAAATTTAGGTTCATATTCATTATGTTTCCCATATTACATTGCAGGAAAAGATTATTATGCAATGGTACTTTGCTGTAGAAATAGTTCAAACACAGCAAAGAATATTTTAAGAACAGGAAAATGTACAATTAACTTTATTACAGATGATAGAAAATATTTTAAAGAAGCTGTAAGATTAGGATACCCAGGAGAGACAACAGAAGAAAAAATGAAAGATACTATATTTACTTTAGTAGATGGAAAAAAAGCAAGGGAATATCCAGAAGAAACATTTCCTAAAATAGTAAAAGAAGCATTTCAAGTATTTGAATGTACATGGGTAAAAGAATTAGACGGTGCTCAAGATGATAAAGTTCAAGATGAGTATTTACCACCATATCATCAATTTAACGGAATAACAAGTCAATATGGAGCTCATTTTATACTAAAAATAGATCATATATTAATGAAACCAAAATATTATGATGCAATAATAAATGGAGTAACACCAGGAAGCTTTCCAAGAGTACCAGTAGATTATGGATATAGAGATAGTAAAAACTTCTGGTATACAAGATTTAAAAGACCAGTATCAGAACCAATTCCAGCAAGTAAAGGAATAAGCTTAGATACTGTAAAATATGCAGCTTCAAGAATAGATCCAGAAGTAAAATTTACAGATGAAGCTTGTGCAAAACTTGTAAAGGTTCCAAGAGTATTTTTAAACACAGTTCTTAAAGGATGTGTGTCTTGGGCAAAAGAAAACAATGTAAGTCTAATTACCGAAAAAGAAATGGAAATAATACAATATAAAAGAAATAAAGAAAAAAAATAAGTAATATGGGTATAATAAAAGTAGTTCAATTATAAGGAGATTTATGAAAGAAAAAATTATAAAGACATATAAGAGAATAAATAATTTTTTAGCAGGAATGAGTCAAGACCATGTAAGTGAATATTGTGCCCAATGCTCGTATTACACAATTTTGTCATTTATACCATTTATAATATTATTAATTACTTTAATACAGTATACAAAAATAGACCAACAAACTTTATTTGATGTACTTTCAAAAATTATACCATCAAGTATGAATGAATTTGTTTTAGGAATAGTACAGGAAGTGTATTCAAAATCAATTGGAACAATTTCAATATCAATTATATTTACTTTATGGTCAGCAGGGAGAGGATTATATGCATTAACAAAAGGAATGCAAGAAGTATATAAAGTAGAAGGAGAAAAACAAGAAAATTACTTTATATTAAGACTTAAAGCTGTAGTACAGACAATAGTATTCATTTTACTAATTACTGTAGGACTTGCATTTTTGGTATTTGGAAACACGTTAATATCTTTAATACAAGAATATTTTGGAGTATTCGAATGGTTTACAGGAGCATCTGCTCTAATAACAGAACTAGGTTTTATATTTATAACATTTATCATATTCTTATTGATATATAAATTTATGCCTAACCATAAAGTAACTTTAAAAAGCCAATTAATTGGTGCTTTGTTTGCAGCAGTTGCACTTAATGCAGTTTCATTTGTGTTTTCTGTGTATTTGGATTTATTTAAAGGATTTTCAATAACATATGGAAGTTTAACAACACTTATACTAATTATGATGTGGACATATGCATGCTTTTATACAATGTTCTTAGGAGCGGAATTTAATAAAGAAATAGAAAAAATTAAAAAGAACTAAAAAATTCAATAGGCTTGTAGCATAATATTAAAAGAAAACATATTATGTAATACGAGGTGAATGAAATTGAATTGGTTTGAAAACTTAAGCCCAGTAATTCAAGCACTAATAGCTTGTACATTTACATGGGGAATAACTGCACTAGGAGCACTTGTAGTATACTTTTTCAAAGAAATAAACAAAAAAGTATTAGATACAATATTAGGATTTAGTGCGGGAGTAATGATAGCAGCCGCATTTTGGTCATTAATAGATCCTTCAATAGAATTATCTGCTGAATTAGGATACATAGAATGGCTATTACCGGCAATAGGATTTATTGTAGGCGGAATATTTGTATTACTATCTGATAGATTTTTAGATAAAGCATTAAAAAGCTCAAAAAATCTACGAAGTGACTCATCACTAAAAAGATGTATTCTTTTAATATCGGCAATTACAATACACAATATACCAGAAGGAATGGCAGTGGGAGTTGCATTTGGTGGTATTGCAAGTGGAGTGCCAGGTATGACTTTAATAGGAGCAATAATGCTAGCACTTGGAATAGGAATTCAAAACTTTCCAGAAGGAGCTGCAGTATCACTTCCACTTAGAAGTGAAGGATACTCAAGATTTAAAAGCTTTATGATAGGGCAGGCGTCTGCATTGGTTGAGCCTGTATCTGCAGTAATAGGTGCAATACTTGTAATTTATATAAGAAGTATGCTACCATTTTTATTAGCTTTTGCTGCCGGAGCAATGATATTAGTTGTTGCGAGAGAATTACTTCCAGAATCAGTAAAAGACTATAAAAATTTAGCTACATTTGGTCTGATATTTGGATTTGTTTTAATGATGGTATTAGATGTAGCTTTAGGTTAAAAAATAAGAATAAGCCTTAACAATAAAAATTAAAAAAGTGTAATAATTAATTACTAAAAAGTAGTTGATTATTGCACTTGTTTTTTTCTTAAAAAACATATAAATTATAAAAAGTATATAAAATTAAATATTTAAATAAAAAATTCAATAGTATAAAATTTTATATAACATAAAGTAAAATACATAAGAAATGTAGCAAATTCCCTACAAGTATAAAAATATGAAATATAGAATGCATCCATTTTATTTTTCTACCTACGCCATAAAAGATTGCTCCAATAGTGTAAACAATTCCTCCAAGAAGTAAAAGCAAAAATCCAGGCAATGTAAGTAATTGAGGAAGGATATTAATCTTAACAATAATGCACCAACCCATTAAAAGGTAACAAATCATAGAAAGTACTTTATATTTTTTTAAATCAATAGAATTAAGAACAATTCCTAAAATAGCAACAGCCCAAATAATAAAAAATATACTCCAACCAGTAACAGTATTATATTCTCTTAAAGTACATAAGCAAAATGGAGTATATGAACCAGCTATTAATATAAAAATAGAGCAATGATCTAATATTTGAAAGACCTTTTTTGCCTTTAATTTAGGACTTAATCCATGGTATATACTAGACATACAATAAAGTATAATCATAGAAATTCCAAAAATAATTCCACCAACAATACCATAAGAATTATGATGTATAGCACCTACAATTGATGTTAGAATTATTGCTATAATTCCTAAAGCACAACCACAAATGTGAGTAACCATATTAAAAATTTCTTCTCCTTTTGTATATGTTGGTAAAACCCTATCATTTAACTTTGTTCTTTTCATAAAAACCCCCATCTTTAAATAGTATATGTAATTTTATAAAACTATATCACAAAGAGTATAAAGTAGCAAATATCGACTAAGTGGTCAGAAAAAATAAATAAAATATTAATATACTCTATCAAATGTGGTCTTAAAAACTATATTTAATAGAGAAAAAAATAATAATATATTGACGACAAAAAATTAATGTGATAATATATTGCACGAAAGGGGAAAATAGATGGAATGTGAAAAAGGTATAAATGCAGAAATTACAGAAAATCATATACCTAGATGGGAAGAACTCCCAAGTATAGAACTATATAAAGATCAAATTATAGCATACTTGGATGAAGCATTAAAAGTATATGTAAGTAAAGATGAAGATGGTCATATTTTAACAAAAACTATGATAAATAATTATGTAAAAAATGAAGTTATACATCCAACTAAAAAGAAAAAATATAATAAAGAACATATTGCAAGTTTATTTATTATATGCTTATTAAAACAAATTTACAGTTTAAATGATATTGCAGATTTAATAAAAATAGCAACACGAACAACAACAATAGAAAATGCTTACAATAATTTTTGCGATGAACTTGAAAAAGCAATAGATAATGTATTTGAAGGAAAGAGCTATGAAATTCTAAAAGACACAACAAACGAAAATTATGCGCTAAGAAGAGTAGTTTTATCTTTTGCAAATAAATTATATGTAGACAAAGTTTATTTAAAAAGATTTTAAGTAAGCAATATAAAATAAAAAAGGTCAAAATTTAAGGAGGAAACAAAAGTGGAAAGAAAGGAAATACCAGTATTTTTTGCAGTAGATGATAATTATATACCATTTTTAGCAGTAACTATAAAATCATTAATTGCAAATTCATCAAAAGAAAACAATTATGCATTAAAAATATTATATACAAAAATAGGAGAAGAAAATCAGAAAAAAATTAAAAAATATGAACAAGAAAATATAAGTATAGAGTTTATGGATGTAACTGAACATGTCGAAAAAATAATGAGTAAATTATACACACGTGATTATTTTTCAATGACAACATATTTTAGATTATTCATACCAGATTTATATCCACAATATGATAAAGCAATATACATAGATAGCGATACTGTATTAAAAGCAGATATAGCAGAAATGTATAATATAGATATAGAAAATTACTTAATAGGTGCAGTACAAGATGGTGCAGTAGCAAGCATAGAACCACTCCATGCATATGTAGAAAAGGTAGTAGGAGTGGCAGATTACCATAATTATTTCAATGCTGGAGTTATTATAATGAATTTAAAAGAACTTAGACAACATAAATTCCAAGAAAAGTTTTTATATTTATTAGAAACAGTAAAATTCTCTGTAGCTCAAGACCAAGACTATTTAAATAGAATTTGTAAAGGTAGAGTAAAAAATATAGGGTTAGAATGGAACTATATGCCAGTATCAAATGATGAAATGTCAGAAGAACAAATAAAATTAATTCATTTTAACTTTGCATTAAAGCCATGGCACTGTGATGGAATTTTATATCAAGAATATTTCTGGAAATATGCTGAAGAAACAGACTTCTTAGACAAAATTAAAGAAGCAAAAGCAAATTATACAGAAGAAGATAAATTAAAAGATGAAGAAGTAAACAAAGCATTAATAGAACTAGCACAAAAAGAAGCAGATTGTGTTGGAGACGACAGAAAATAAGAGCTATTAACGAAAAATTATATATTAAACAGGTAATTTGTGAATAAACAAGTTATCTGTTTTTTATATTTTATAAATTCAATTTTTTTTCAATAAAACAAGACTATATTATAAACAACAAGGAGGTAAAAGAAATGAAAAGAAGTTTAAAAAATGTTATTGTAATACTACTTATAATAATATTAGGAGTAGGAAGTTATTTTACAATGAAAAGTGTTCAAAAAGATAACACTTCAAATGAAAACAAAGAAATGTTGCAAGGAAGCAACATGGGTGAACTACCAACAAAGCCAGGTGAAAGCAATTCAAACAATTCAAGTAATACACAAGAAAATAATATGAGTGAGCCACCAGCAAAACCAGAGGGAGAAAATAATCAAACTCCACCTGAAATGCAAAACACAAAGCAAGAGGAAAAAATAGAAGTAGATTGCAAAGACGGAATAACAACATTTAAAGTTATTTTATAAAAAAACGTCTAAAACTTGAAAAATCAAAGAAAAAGTAATATAATACATATTATGTAACTATAAATATCTTTTTAAAAGCTAAATAGCAGGAGGATGAATATGCAAATAAAGGGACAAAGTATAAACTTTTCAAGAGATGAAAACGGAGAAAAGAAGTTGTTACAAAAGTTGTTAGAAGCAGGATGGAAATACATAACGATTTCGGACTTGCCTAAAATTTTCAAAAAAATAGGAGTAAAAGAAGAAAAGTATGAGGCAAGAATAGAGGATTACACAGGAAAGTCCATTACTATAGAACTGCTTGTAGAAGAGTCTATAAGAGTAAAAATAAGCAGAGGAGATATGGTAAATCCATATTCTATGTTCTATGTCACAAGAAATGGCAAAGAAGAATATTACTCAGTAGAAAAAGAGCTTAAAGTAGAAAGAATTTTTACAGGGTTACAAGAATGTAGCTTTGTACAACGGTTAAGCAGGCAACAGGTGGAAGAGTTTCTTAGCTCTATATACCCTAAAGAAAAGTACAATTTTTCTATATTAATGACAGATAAAAAGGGTAAGTTCATTGTTGCTAGTGCAACTAAAATTGATGCAGACTTTAGTGATATTCCTATAAATTTTAGGCTGGAAGACTTTGATGCAACGTCTAACAAAGAAAGCTGGATAAAGTATTTATACAGCATTTTTGGAGAAAATTACAAAGAGGCACATTTAGAAGAAACTATGTCGATCTTCGACTAAGCTAGAGCAAAGACGGGACATGATATATTAATACCTTGTTTCGTCTTTGCTTTATTAAAATATTATTCTGTGTCCCAAGGAAGGAATGAAATAAAAATGAAAGAAAATTTACCAAATTTTTTAATAGATATGTTAAGAAAGCAATATGTTGAAGAAACAGTAAATAATATTATAGATGGTTATAGCAAACAAAGAAAAACAACACTTAGAATTAATACATTAAAAACAAACACAGAAAATGTTATAAAAATATTAGAACAAAAAAATATAAGCTATGAAAAAGTTTTATGGAGTAACGAAGCATTAATTATAAAGAATGCATTAGAAAAAGATTTACAAGAACTAGAAATGTATAAAAATGGAGAAATATATTTACAAAGTTTATCTTCAATGCTACCACCAATTATCTTAAATCCAAAAGAAAGCGTAGATATATTAGATATGGCAGCAGCACCTGGAGGAAAGACGACGCAAATTGCAGCACTTACAAAAAATAATGCAAATATAACAGCCTGTGAAATGAACACAATAAGAATGGAGAGACTAAAATATAATATAGAAAAACAAGGAGCTACTTCGGTATATACTATGCAAGTAGATAGTAGAAAAATAGACGACTTTTTCTCTTTTGATCAGATACTACTAGATGCACCATGTAGTGGAAGCGGAACATTAAGCATAGCAGATACAAACCTCGAAAAAACATTTACTATAAAATTAATAGAAAAATGTAAAAAATCACAAATAGAATTATTAAAAAAAGCAATAAAAGTTCTAAAACCAGGCGGAGAAATGGTATATTCAACTTGCTCAATACTTTTATGTGAAAATGAAAATATAGTAAAAGAAGCATTAAAAGAAACTGGAGCAGAAGTTGTTCCAATAGAATTCAAGGAAATAAACGAATTGCCAATACTACCAACTAAAATAAAAGGAACAATAAGTGTATGTCCAACAGATTTATATGAAGGATTTTATATAGCAAAAATCAGAAAAAATAAATAATTTAAATAAATTTAAAAAAATATTTGAAATTAAAAAGAAATTGTGATATTTTATTATTGTCGAAGAAAAAAGAAATTTGACAACAACAAAACTATAAAACGAGGAGAGATAAACATGGAAAGAGAAGTAAACGAAGAAAAAAGAAACAAATTTGTAGAATATGCTGGAAAGAGAGTAAATAATGTATTACACGACATACAAATATTAGAGCCAATGGCTAGAAGCAACAGCTATGATTATACAAAACAAGATATAGAAGAAATGTTTGGTGCTATGCAAGAAGCATTAAACGACGCTAAAGAAGAATTTTATAAAAAATTCGAAGAAAAACAAAAAGCAGCTAAAAAGGTATTCACATTTGGAAGCACAACAACATCACAAACAGCACATATAGTAGAAGAAACAGAAACAGTAGAAAAAACTGAAAACGAAGCAAATGAAGATATAGTAGAATTTTAGTAAAAATATAAGAGGATGTTTATAAAAAGCATCCTTTTAGTTATAATATAAAGGATGTTAAAATGAAAGAAAATATGAAAGAAAAAATAAAAGAAAATAAAAAGACAATAGAAGAAAATAAAAGAATATACAAAGAACCATTAAAATCGGAAACAGAAACAACGATAAATATTTTATATAGTGAAAATTTGATGTCTATTTATACAAATAAAGTAGATTTACAAAAAGAATTATATAAAGTGTTTGGTAAACCCAAAAAAGAATTTAAGAAAGGTAGATCAATACTAGCAAGTAGGTGGGAAATACCACTTAGTGAAAAAAGTAAAATATCAAAAATGCTATTAAAAGCAAATATATTTGAATTATAAAAATAACAGAGAAACTAATTTATCTCTGTTATTTTTAAGTTAAACTTATCTTCAAAAACTTTTTTCTTAGCAATATACTCTTTAGTTTTAAAGCCTTTAACATCAATAACTTCAGTAGAACCATCCTTATTAAAAACAATAAAATCAGCCTTATATTTCAAACTAGGTGCAAGCATAAAAATAGGTTGCAAACAAAAGCCATTAATTTCTTTAGCCTGAAGCCTAATTTTTAAATCATTATAATAATCAGCCTCCTTTTGACTATCAAAAGTATGACCATCAACAGACACTTTATATGACCTATATTTACTTTTTTTAGTTTTTCCACTAGTAAAATTTTTGTAATCTTCAACACTCCAATGTTCCATAACTAAATACTCCTTAACTTTAATAAGACTATTATAAATATAAAATAAAAAAAGTGCAAGATGTTTTTAAAAAACATAAAAAATATACAAGATTTAGTTTTTTTCAAAAAAGTGTTGAAAAAATTAAACAATAATGGTAGAATTCAAATATAATAATAAAATAAACATTAAAGGGGAGTAGCTTAAAAACTACTAATCAACATCTCGGCAGAAAATGCATGGTTAGTAACCCAAGCGGTAAGCAAGACTTTTAAAGAAAGGAGTACATTAAAAATGTAAATTTTTCTTTAGAAGTCTTATTTTTATATGTAAAATGTACATAATAATAAAAAAGAAAGAGGAGATAGCGTATGGAAGAAAAGTGGTTTAACAAATCAATAGAAGAAACTGAAAAGTTTTTTGAAACAGATATTGAAAATGGACTAAATGATGAACAAGTTGAAAAAGCAAGAGAAAAGTATGGCAATAATGAATTACAAGAAAAAAAGAAGAAAAGTCTAATTGTAAAATTTTTAGAGCAATTTAAAGACTTTATGATAATTGTGTTAATTATAGCAGCAATAATATCAGGAGCAGTGGGAATAGCACAAGATGAAGGAATAACAGATACAATAATTATATTAATTGTTGTAATAGTAAATGCTATAATAGGTGTGGCACAAGAAAGTAAAGCCGAAAAGTCACTAGAAGCACTTCAAAAACTTAGCAGCTATGAGGCAAAAGTTATAAGAAAAGGAAAATTATTAATAGTACCTTCAAAAGAATTAGTTCCAGGAGATATAGTAGTATTAGAAACAGGAGACTATGTTCCAGCAGATATAAGAGCCATAGAAACTGCAAACTTAAAAGCTCAAGAGTCTTCTTTAACAGGAGAGTCTGTTCCAGTAGATAAAAACATAAGTACAATAGAAGAAAATGAAGTTGGAATTGGAGATAGAAGCAATATTCTATTTTCTTCTAGCTTAATTACTTATGGTAGAGGTAAAGGTATAGTAATAAAAACTGGAATGAATACAGAAGTTGGTAAAATAGCAGGAATAATAAATGAAACTATAGAAAATGAAACACCTCTTCAAAATAAATTGAATAAATTAGGAAAAACTTTAGGTATTGTAGCATTAGTAATATGTGCTATAATTTTTGGAATAGGACTTTTATATGGTAAAGACCCATTAGAAATGTTTATGACAGCAGTAAGTTTAGCTGTTGCAGCAATACCAGAAGGTTTAGCTGCTGTATCTACAATAGTTTTAGCAATTGGAGTACAAAGAATGGTCAAGAAAAACGCTATTATAAAGAAACTTCCAGCAGTTGAAACTCTAGGTAGTGCAACAGTAATTTGTTCAGATAAAACAGGAACACTTACACAAAATAAAATGACAGTGCAAAAAATATTTACAAGTAACGAAATTATGAATATGGAAATTCTTGAAAGAGCAGATACAGATATTATAAAAATACCAGAATTAAAAAGGCTAGTGTATATTTCAATGTTATGTAATGACACGAAAGTATCTTCAAACAATACCTTAACAGGAGACCCAACAGAAACAGCATTAGTAGATATGGGATTTAACTTAAGTTTTGAACCATCAGTGTTTGAAGAATATCCAAGAGTAGAAGAAATACCATTTGATTCAGATAGAAAATTAATGACAACAGTTCACAAAGACGGAGACAAATATTTAGTATATACAAAAGGTGGAGTAGATGAACTTTTAAAAAGATGTAGTTCATATATAGTAAATGGTCAAATACAAGAAGATTTAGAAATGTATAAATTAACCATTTTCAATAAAAATGAAGAAATGGCAAAAGATGCATTAAGAGTGCTTGCAATGGCATATAA
>CAKPGD010000009.1 GCA_934154515.1 uncultured Clostridia bacterium | reverse complement strand
TAAAATGTGGAAAGTCGTTATGGGATATGTTGCAGAAAATCATGTAGAGAATAAATATAAATGGTTCTATTCAAATACACTAATAGGCAAAATTTTAGATGAAAATGCAGTAGGAGCACTTAAATCAGATGGAATTATTACAAATATTGCTTCTGGTATAGGATATGTTGCAGGAATTGCGGGACTAACTATTGCAACCTTGCGGAATAGGCACTGCAGCAACTGGTGCAGCAACAGGAGCAAGTGCTGCAACAACTGCAGCAACAGGAGCAAGCATAGCAGGAACTGGAGCAGCAAATACAATAGTTTCATCAATTATTTCTGGAATAGCAGGTGCAGGAAAAGCAACACAAGAAATCTGGGGAGAAATGAGAGATTATTCATGGGAAGGCCTAGAAGAAATGTATGAAAAAGGTCAAGTCTCAGAAGATGAAATGACAGTATTACTTTCAATTAGAAATTTATCTGACGACGAATGGAAAGAAATTAAAGAAGAGTATTTACAAGGAAATATGAGCCAAGAAGAATTTGAGCAAATAAAACAAATTAGGGAAATGCCAGAAGAGTGGACTACATTTAAAAATGGAGCAAAAGGAATTCTTTATGGGGAAGCTGTTGGGGTATGGGAAGGTTTACAATGGTATGTTGGTGGAAAATTAGGAAATTGGAAACCAAAAGGTATATCAAATAAACTAATGTCAACATTGAGAATTTTGACAGATACAACATTTAATGCTTATGATACACCTTATAGAGCATTATTATCTTCTTTAGCAAAAGGAACAACTTTTAATGAGGAACTTGATTCTAAAGGAGGAGTTAAATCTATAATAGTAGATATTGGAATAGGGCTTATAGGTTCTGCAGGAGGAGAAATTATTGATGCAATACAATTAAAGAAAGGATCAAAAGCTTTAGATGCTGATCAAGCAATTGATAGTTTAAACGAAACAACTTCTAAAAAAGTTAAAGAAGATTTATTAAATGAATATAAAGCAGAAAAGATTGATTTATCAAAAAATACAAATATGAATGATGCAACAACTAAAAAAACAATAAATGCCACAAAAGGAGTAGATTTAAACAATAGTATATTAAAAGATTATTTGGATAATATTCAAGATTATTCAGCCAAAGGAATATCTATTGAAGAATTTTTACAAAAAAAAGGAATTAGTATAATAGATAATAAAACTAGATTATCAGTAGCAGAAAATCTTGGAGATAGTAAGCTATATATGTTAGTATGTGCAAATGACATTTTAAAAAATGGAAATTTATCAGATGTACAACAAAGAAATTTAGTTGATTTATTAACTACATATACAAAAAAAAGAGTTGGAGATCTTGACATACCAGACATGCTAACTAATTTACAATATTATCTAAGTGAAGAACAAGTTCAAACTGTAATAGATCTTGCACAATTAGGAGTATCAGATAAATTAGGATCTAGTTATACGGCTGAACAAATAGCATCTATATTTAATTATACAGCTTGTGGTGGATTTGAAATAAATGCATGGTTAAATGATATTAACTTACCTAACAGTAGTATTAAAGCAAGAGACGCTTTTGATAGTGTTAGTAAAATTCAAGATACTATATCTGGCTATGGCCCAAATAAAATTTTTGATAGTACACAAGGGGACATACTAGATTGTCTAGATTCTGTGATATCATCAGCAAATTATGATAATGCTATAGTTACATATAGAGGAATTAAAGAATTATATGATATGGATAAAAAAATAGATATTCAAAATCTTAAAATAGGAGATTCGTTTGAATCTTCAGGATATCAAAGTAGTAGCGTCCTATTGAATAATTGTTATGGTATGACACATGATGATACAAATATAATATTAAAAGTAATAGTTCCGCCAAATTCAGGAACAGGTGCTTATATCGAAAATATAACCGGAGTGAATAATTATTGTCAGATGGAAATGTTAATAAAAAGAAATGCAAAAATGACTGTAGTAGGAGACTTGGAATTCATAGAAGTAAATGGTATAATGAAAACGATAGTTCCAGTAATAGTAGAATAATTTAGGAGGTGTAAAAAGTGAATGAAATAAAGGAAGAAGATAATGAAAAGAGATTTGTAGCTGATGTAAGAGAATACAAATTTAAAGTAAATGGTTCATCAGAAAATGTTGGAGAAAAGATTCAACAAAGAAGTAATGAGGAATTAGTTAACGCAATGAAAAAATATATGCCAATAGGAAGTATAGTAAAAATAGTGGGTTCATTTAAAAATTACATGATAATGGGGTTTAATCCTAAAGTAAATGATAAGACATATGACTATTTAGCTTGTGAATATCCATTTGGATTAGATTCAAACCACCAAAGTGGAGCATTTAATCACAATCAGATAGAGAAAATATTTCATATAGGATTTGTAAATAATCAAGAAAAGAGTTTTAAATCAGAATTACTAAAAAGTATAGATAATATTGATGAATTAGAAAAGTAAAGGTAGTGTATATAAATGTTAGGAGCAATATGCGGAGATATTGTTGGTTCAATATATGAATCTAACAATATTAAAGAAAAAAATTTTAAATTTTTTAATGATGGTTGTAGGTTTACGGATGATAGCGTAATGACTGCAGCAATTTCAAAGGCTTGTTGCAAATATGTAGAAAATAAAGATCAAGAAGAATTCAAACATAATTGTGTTAGATATATGCAAGATTTAGGAAGAAAACATATTAATGCAGGCTATGGGGGAACTTTTATATATTGGTTATTAAGTGATAATCCGAAACCTTATAATAGTTATGGAAATGGATCGGCAATGAGGGTTTCACCAGTAGCATGGGTAACAGAGACACTAGAAGAAGCAGAGAAATTGGCAAAATTATCTGCTGAAGTAACTCATAACCATCCATATGGAATAGCAGGAGCTCAAGCTGTTTCAGGCTCTATATGGATTATGTTGCATGGTGGTAATAAAGAATCAGTAAAAAAATATATAGAAAGTAATTATTATCAACTGAATTTTAAAATTGATGACATCAGAGAAGAATACAAATTTAATGTGACATGTCAAGGATCAGTACCACAAGCAATAGAAGCTTTTATAGAATCTGAAAATTATGAGGATGCTATTAGAAATGCAATATCTATAGGAGGAGATTCCGATACAATTGCTGCTATCGCAGGAAGTCTTGCTGAAGCTTATTATGGTATTCCAAAGGAAATAAAAAAGAGTACTATGAATTACTTAGATACAGATCTAAAAACATGTGTAATAAATTTTTATAACACAATATTAAAGAAACAAAAAAGAAAAAATGAAAAAGAAGTAGAAGGAGATGAAAGATAATGGAAAAGAAAGAAAAATTTTTACCAATAGGAACAGTAGTTATGTTAAAAAATGGTAGCAAAAGAGTAATGATAACAGGCTTTTGTGCAGTAGAAAATGGAAAAAAGACAAAAATTTGGGATTACAGTGGATGTATTTATCCAGAAGGATTTCTAGATTCTTCAAAAACATGTTTATTCGATCATGAACAAATTGAAAAAATATACCACATAGGTCTAGAAGATGATGAAGAAGAAAAAGCTTTTAAAGAAAAACTAAACGAACTTGTAAAATCATTATAAAAATAAAAAAATATTTATGCAAAAATTTAGCATAAATATTTTCTTTGATAACTATTTGATAATTATGTATTAAATCATTTTTATATATAGTTACCAAAGAAAGTATTTATGAAACAAAAACAAAGGAAGAGGTGAGATTATTGCTAGTTACTCTAATAGGCAAAAATAGAATGTATAAAAAGGTATTACCACAAATACCAATAGGAAATTATTGGCTTACAGACGGTTCAGAAAAAGAAAGAAAGTTAATTAATATAGAAGGAAAAAATGGAAAGTGGTATGTAACAAGCAATAGTAGTGTTCAAATAATAGATGGAAAAACAGTACAGATAATAGGAGATGACGTCAGAGTAAACTATAAACAAAAGTTAGAAAAAGTAACTTTAAATGAATATGATAAATATGTTGTTCAATTCGGAAACTCAGAAGAGTTATTTACACTATATTGTTTTCCTGTTTGTGACAATAATCTATTTCAACTTGAATTAAAAGATAAAAATGAAATTACAATAGGAAAATCAAAAGATAATGATATTATATACAATAATGACCTTATATCAGGACTTCATGCAAAATTAAATTTTTACAACGGAAACTTTGTAATAGAAAATCATGATAAAAACTTCGGAACATTTGTAAATAATAAACCCGTAACTAAAGACAATATGCAACTATCAAATGGAGATGTTGTTTTTATAATGGGATTAAAAATAATAATAATGGGAAAAAGCATATTTATAAACACTCCAGAAAACAAAGTCATATGTAATAATAAAAATTTTACTTTAATAAAACAAGATTCAAATATAGAAAATAAAGAAGATAATGAAATAGAAGAAAAAAATATAGAACTTTATTCAGAAGAAGAATACTTCTCTAGAGCACCAAGAATAACAAATATAATAGAAAAAGAAAAGGTAAAAATTGATGCTCCTCCACATTTACAAGAACAACAAGAAATGCCACTAATATTAGTCTTAGGTTCATCTTTATCAATGGGAGCAATGATGGTTATATCAATTATAACCGCAATAGATGGAAAAATTTCTGGAACAGCAACAACTAAACAAACAGCATTTGCTCTAATAACGGCTATTGCAATGTTAATTAGTATGATAGTTTTTCCAATGTTAACTTTAAAATATGACAAAAAAAGTAAGAAAAAATATGAAGAAAAAAGACAAAAAAAATATAAAGAATATCTTAACTCAAAAAATGAACATATAAATAAAATTATGAATAAGCAAAGATCTATATTATTTGAAAATTATCTTTCTGCTGAGCAATGCACGAAAGTAATACTAGATAAAAGTCCAAGACTATGGGAAAGAAAAATTGAAGACTACGACTTCCTTAATGTTAGATTTGGTGTTGGAGATATTCCATTAGAAATAGATATTCAATATCCAGAAGAAAAATTTGAAATGGAAGATGATAATTTAGTTGAAATTTTGAATGATATTGCAAGTAAATCTAAAACACTAAAAGCAGCACCAATAGTAACATCTCTAACTGAAAAAAATGTATCTGCAATAATAGCAAATGAAGAAACAAATATGCATAGGTTTATGCAAAATCTAATTATTCAATTAATTACATTTCATAGTTACGAAGATTTAAAATTAGTATTTTTACTAAAAGAAGATAAATTAAAAAAATGGGAATATGTAAAAATGCTTCCTCATGTTTGGAATAATAGTAAACAAATTAGATTCTATGCAGATAATTATGACGATATGAAAGAAATATCTACGTATCTAGAAGAAGAATTAAATAATCGTTTACAATACAAAGAAAAAGACTACAAATCATTTGCACCATATTATTTAATAATAACAGATGATTATAAAAAAATAGAAAATCTAAAAATAATCACAGAAATGTTAAAAACAAAAAGAAATGTAGGTTTTAGTTTGCTATGTATTACAAATGATTTAATGCAATTACCAAATCAATGTAATTTATTTGTTAACCTAGAAAATAATAAAAATGGAGTAATATTCCAAAACGAAATATCTTCAACAAATCAACAAAAAATAACTTTTGATGATTCAGTAGAATTCTTCTTTAATAAATTAGTTAATGTACTTTCAAATATACCAATTAGATATAATGTAACTGGAAATAATCTATTACCTAACAGTTATACATTCTTAGAAATGTATGATGTAGGATTAATTGAACAATTGAATGTATTAGAAAGATGGAATAAAAATGATTCAACATTATCATTAAAAGCACCAATAGGAGTAGATAGTTCAGGACTACCAGTTGTATTAGACATTCATGAAAAGTTTCATGGACCACATGGATTAATAGCAGGAAGCACAGGATCAGGAAAATCAGAATTTATAATTACTTATATACTATCATTAGCAGTAAACTATCATCCAGATGATGTAACATTTATACTAATTGACTACAAAGGTGGAGGACTAGCAGGAGCATTCCAAAAAAGAGATATAAAATTACCTCATCTAGTTGGAACAATAACTAACATAGATACCATAGGTCTACAAAGATCTTTAGCATCAATACAGTCAGAATTAAGAAGAAGACAAGTATTATTTAATGAAGCAAGAAATATGACAGAAGAAGGAACAATTGATATATATAAATATCAAAAACTATATCATGAAGGAGTAGTAAAAACACCTATTCCACATCTATTAATTATTTGTGACGAATTTGCGGAACTAAAACAACAACAAGAAGACTTTATGGAAGAATTAATGAGTGTATCAAGAATAGGAAGAAGTTTAGGAGTACATTTAATTTTAGCAACACAAAAACCAGCAGGAATTGTTAATGATCAAATTAGAAGTAATAGCAAATTTGCTGTTTGTTTAAAAGTACAAGATAAAGAAGATAGTACAGATGTTATAAAAAAACCAGATGCTGCATTTCTAAAAAGAGCAGGACAATTTTATATGCAAGTAGGACAAGACGAATACTTTGTATTAGGACAATCTGCTTGGTCTGGAGCACCATATTTCCCATCAGACATAACAGAGAAAAAAATAGATAATTCATTACAATTTATCTCAAATATTGGTGTCGTAATAAAACAAGTAGATGACAACAATCTTAAATATGTAAGCAGTAAAGGAGAGCAATTAACAAATGTTGTTAGATATTTAAGTGATATAGCAAAACAAAATAATATAAAAGCAAAAAATTTATGGCTAGATAATATAGCCGAAAATATCTTTATAAATGATATAAAGAAAAAGTATAATGTCAAAAAACAAGAAAATACTGTACAAGCAGTTATAGGAGAATTTGACGATCCATATAATCAAAGACAAGGAATCGTAAATATGAATCTAAGTCAAGGAAATACTGTTGTTTACGGAAATGCTGAAAGCGGTAAAGAAACACTATTAAGCACTATGATATATGACTTAATTACTACTTATTCATCAGATGAAGTCCAATTATATGTATTAGATTTTGGCACAGAAGCACTTAAAATATACAATAATGCTAATCATATAGGAGATACAGTATTTATAAATGACGAAGAAAAAATTGGAAGATTTTTTGATATGTTACAAAAAGAAATAAAAACTAGAAAAGAAGAACTATCAGAATATAATGGTGATTATAATTTATATTTAAAAACAAGTAGCAAAAAGATGCCATTAATAGTAGTAACAATGAACAATTATGAGGCATTTGCAGAAGTATATGAAAACGAATATGATGACCTGTTTATTACTCTAACCAGAGAAGGAATAAAATGTGGAATAGTATTTGTTGTAACAATAAGTAATTATAATGATATGAGATATCGTTTAGCTCAAAACTTTAAGCAAAGAATAGCACTACAATTAAATAATGGAGACGATTACTTAAATATATTTGAAAAAGTAGGAAAGAAAAGACCATCTAACATTTTTGGTAGAGGATTAGTAAGTATAGAAAAAGACCAAATTTATGAATTCCAAACAGCCAAAATATGTGATGCAGAACAATATAATATGTTTGTAAAAGAAACAATAGATGAAATAAACAACAAAAATCAGACTATTGCAAATAGTATTCCTACTATACCAAATAAAATTTTATTAAGTGATGTAAAAGATTATTTAAAAGATTTAACTAGTGTACCAATAGGAATCGTAAAAAAGGACTTAAGAGTATATAACTATAATTTCAAGAAAAATTTAATTAATATAATTTCAGCTAGAAACATTGAAGAAGCAGCACAATTTTCAACTTATGTTTTACAACAAATATTAGAACTAAGAAATGTTGAAGTTAATATATTTGATGCAGAAAGAGTAATATCAAGAAGAAAAGCAAATATAAAAGAAGAATATAATGAATTTATAACTAACCTAGAACAAAAAGCAGATAAAGAAGAAATATGTGTTATTATAGGAGTAGACAAATTTATAAATGATTTCAATGATGTAAACAATAATTATTACTTTACATTTAATTCTACACTAAAGAAAGCAGAAGATTTAGGAAACTGTCACTTTATATTTGTTGAAAATGCAAACAAGTTAAAGAACCATGAATATGACGAGTGGTATAAAAACTTTGTTACAAAAGAAAATGGTATTTGGGTTGGTAATGGCGTAGATAATCAATATCTAATAACAATAACTTCCGAAAGAAGAGCAATAGTAAATAATTGTGGAGAAAGCTTTGGATATGCAATTAATCAAGGTAATGCTACATTAATTAAATTAATAGAAATGAAAGAAAACGGTGATGAAAATGAATAAAGTTTTAATAAAACTATATGTTCCGGCAATAGAAAAAGAATATGATATATGGTTACCTATAAATAAAAAAATATATAAAATAGTAAATATGTTAGAAAAATCAGTCAATGAACTATGTGGTGGCTATTATATTCCAACAAAAACCGCTATGCTATATGATAAAAATACAGCTAAACCATATGATATGAATTTAAATGTTAAGGAAAATAACATAAAAAACGGCACAGAAATAATTCTAATATAATTTTATAATATCCCAAAAGAGCATATAGCTCTTTTGGGAATTATAAATAATAAAAATTAGCAAGTTTTATAACAAAAATAAAAAAAAAATTGACAAACATCAAAAAAGGTAGTACAATAAAACTTGTCAATAAATGTATGCACCACTAGCTCAGTTGGCAGAGCAGCTGACTCTTAATCAGAAGGTCCGGGGTTCGACCCCCCGGTGGTGCACCAAAAGATTAAATTATCCCACTAAACGAAAAACAAGAAATCAACTGTAAAAGGTTGATTTTTTTGTTGCCTTTTATTGAAAAAGAAAGTTTTGTATATAAACTATTATATAGCACTTATAAAATAATTTTATTTTATAATATTGTTAAAAAATAAACTGTCAATTTTTTTTGAGTAAGCACTTGAATCAAAAATTCTATAATTTTTTCTGTTTCTAGTACTAAATTTACTTTTATTTTTATAAAAAATAAGTAAAAATATTTGAAATTTATGAAAAGTTTTTTACCTCAGCTTTTTTAATGCAGTTCTATGATAGACAACGTCGCTCCTTTAAAAAGAAATGCTGTCTATTTTTCACTTTTTATTCTAATATTTAGAATATCTTTTTTATACCTAAAAAATTATAAAAAAGATGAAACTATTTAAATTACTTTTATACTCTTATATAATAGATATACAAAAAAGATAGGAGGAAATGGGATTAAATATGGAAAATTTAATTATAAAAGCACAGAAGGGAGATAAAGAAGCATTTACACAAGCAATATTATTGATAAAAAATGATTTGTATAAAATAGCCAAAATGAAAACGACAAACGAAGAGGATATACAGGATATAATACAGGAAACGATGATATATGCATACAAATATTTAAAAAAATTAAGAGAACCTAAAAAATTTAAAGCATGGATTATAAAAATATTAATAAATAATTGCAATAAATATTATAGGAAGAAATATAAAGATAATGAAATATATGATAATTATAATATTGAGTTTTATAAAGAAAATATAAAATATAGTAGTGATCAACAAATAGTTGAAAATACACTAGATTTCTATGAAATGATTAAAAACTTAAAATATGAAGAAAGAATAATTGTTGTTTTATATTATGGAGAGAAATATACAACAAAAGAAATTTCTAAAATATTAGGTGTAAATGAAAATACAGTAAAAACTAGACTTTTACGATCGAAGGAAAAAATTAAAAATACATATAAAGGAGGTAAATATAATGGATAATATAGATAACATAATAGGAAATGTTGTGCAAAAGCAAATATATGAGCCTGTAGAATTCAAACAAGCAATAATGACATCTTTCGAAAACGAAAACAAATATAGTGTAAAAAATAAAATTATTAAAATTATTATTACAATAATAGCCTTTATAACAACTTCAGCAGGAGTAGTTTTTGCAAAGGATATATCAAATTTTATAAAAAATATATTTGAACACGAAACAATAGGTAGAGGAGTTATTGAAATGGCTGAAAATGGTTACATTCAAAACGTAAATATGGATTTTATTGAAAATAACGGAGTTTATGTAAAAGTAAACAATATATTGATGGACGATTATAATTTAGATATAGTGTTTGAAGTAAAAACAAAAGAAAATACAGAAAAAATTAGTGATATAGAAATAGAAGATTTAATAATATCAGACGAAAATAATAATTTAATATATTGTAATTATAATAGAGCAGATTTATATGAGCAATTTTGTAAAGAACGTAATATTGAATTTAGTAAAATGAATATGCACAACAATTTAACAAATGGTGGATATCAAACACAAATAATAGAGAAAACAGAAGATAGTATTAAATTTTTATACAAAATGTATTCAGACAATTACCCTAAAAGTAAAGAATTAATATTTAATTTTAAAAAAATAAATATGCTTGTTAATAATGAGGTTAGCAAAGAATTAAAAGGAAATTGGAATATAAAAATAGACTTGCCAGAGGACTTTTATACAAGAAAAACACTAATATATAGCGTAAAAGATAATAGTGATACGGAAAATAAAATAATTATAGAAGAAGCAATAGGGGCATATACAGAAATGCATATAACATTATTGATGAAAGATGCAAAAGCACCATATGAAGCAACAGAAGAAGAAATAGAAAAATTCTTAAGTTCAATAACACTAGAAGATGAAATTGTAGCAACATTAGAAAATGAAGATGGTGAAATATTTGAAGAAAGTATATCTAGTAGTGATGGAAATGGAGGAATGTCGCAACATCCCAATGGAGATGTAACATTATATTTGACATTTCCAATTACAAAAGATAAATATACAAATACATTAAAACTTAATATAACTAAAGGAAATAAAACTATGCTTGTAAATTTAAGTAAATGAGATTATAAAATAGTTTATAAAAATGTTATAATATAAAAAAATAAGGAGACAAAGTTTGAAAAATTTTTAATCAAAATTTGTGCTTTTCGTAGACATAGAGAAGTGAAGATGAAGAAGGGAATGTCAGTAAATATGAAAAAAATTTTTATAGGAATAGGAATTGCAATAATTCTGCTATCACTGCTTGTAATAGTAGGAATATATGCAATAATAAAAGATAATCCTGATTTTGCACCATATAAATCTAAAAAATATAATATAAATTATGATATAAAATCAGATATATATAATTTATCAGAAATAAAAGATGAAATGACTAGTATTGCAAATAAATATGAAAAAGAAATAAAATTGACTAGTATAGAGTATAAGATAGAAAATAAAAATAATGGAACGGTAAGATTTGGATTTTTTAGATCAGATTATAATGGTAAAAACAAAGCTTGCTCAATTTTAATAGAAGCAGATATACTAACAAAAAAAGTTACGAATATTTTATATGAAAAAGGCAATGGAAAAAGAATATCAGGGTATTCTAATGAAATCGTTAATAATTTAGACAAAAACATATTAGAATATATAGATGACCAAAATAAAAGTGTAATAATAACAATAACAAATTTTGGAATTGAAAAAATTAATAAAGAATAAAAAATATTCTTAAGCAATTGATAAAGTATATAGAAATAGTCTAGCTATAAGGAAAATAAAAAAGTCCACAGTGTTAATAAATTATTATACAATGAAATAAACTTAAAGTAAAATTATGTTAACTATTTAAAATTGAAATATAAAATAACGGTACCATTAAACCAAAATTTTTAGAAATAAAAATAATTAATGGAGAAAGTTAAGTATAATATATTAAATTTTAAACTTTATTATATTATACAAGGAAAGAATATGAAAAAATCAAAAGTATTGATTAGTGGATTTGTGATTACAACTCTTATTGTTGGAGCTACTATAAATTTAATATTTAGTAATAAAACTATGAAAAAAGCAGAAATGAAAAATGAGTGAAGAATTTCGCTCATTTTTTTGTAGGTGTGCCCAGCATGGGCAACAACTTGAGGGGGAAAGTCCCTTACAGTGCTTGATAGTGGCGAACTGTTAGCGAATGACAAGGGTGTCCATCTCCAGGATTAGGCTTCCAAAGAAGGCGCATTAACATTTTACTACCATTCATAGTTCGATATGAACCTGTAGAATTTGAACAAGCAATAATGACAGCTTTTGAAAACGAAAATAAATATAGTGTAAAAAATAAAATTATGAAAATTATTATTACAATAATAGCCTTTATAACAACTTCAGTATAAAATAGAAAAAATAAAAAATCGTAGAATAAAAGTAGATTTTATAATTGAAAGTAATGGAAAAATTATTAAAAAAAGAATTAAAAATAACATAAGATATGTATAAAAATAACATATTATTATAGCTTATTTTAATTTATGAGTTAGTTTTGTGGCAAATATATATAAAAAATAGGCGATTATTATAAATAATTGAAGATAAATTGAATATAATGCAATAAACTGATATAATAAAATAAAAAAAGGTGATTATATTGAATATTAGTATTAATTGTAATATACAAGAAAAATTAAATAAAGACGAAATAAAAATAAATATCAATGCTGGAAAAAATTCAGAAGAATTACAAAATATTATAAGTAAAATTCAAGAAATTTCAAAACAAAAAGATAATATTATTGGATACAATAATAATGAATTGTTTATTTTACCTATTGATAAAATTATTTTATTTTATACTAATGAACAGAAATGTTATTGTAAAATAGAAAATAAACAGTATCAAATAAAAAAAAGAATGTATGAACTTGAAGAAATATTAAATAAAAATCAATTTATTAGAATATCAAATTCTTGTATTATAAATATACAACAAATAGTAAGTTTTGATTTAAAATACATAGGAAATATAAAAGTAAAGCTAAAAAATGGGGATAATTTAGATGTATCTCAAAGAAGAGTAGGAAAAATTTTAAAATATTTAAAAGAAAGGTGGGAATAATATGAAAAAAATAGTAAAAAACATTATTTTAAGTATTATAATTATATATTTTATTATAAATATAGTATATGTAATATATAATTATAATACAATAAAAAGTATAGTGGATAATTCAATTGTAGTATCGAATAATGAAAAAATGCACGAAGAAACATTAAGTATTCAAGAAAATATGTCAATATTAAAACTTATGAAATCAAATTATTATAATGGAAGATTTGGAACAATAAATGAGATATCCAATATTATAATAGTATCAATCATACTAGGAGTGTTGGTAGGAAGTACAATTTCTATGAAAGAAAATAAAAAAATAAAATATATATTATTTTTTATGGTAGGAAATATTTTCTATAATACTATATTTTCTATAATTACTCAGGGAATCTATTTAAAAAATGATATTAAATTAAGTTTTTTTGAATGCTATTATGAAAGTTTAAAAAGCAACATATTAAATTATGTACTGATATTTATAGTTATCGTTGTAGTAGTAATGTTAATAAAGAATATAAGTGTAAAAAAACTAAATAAAGAGTTAAATAATCGAATAGAGAATAAATAATTATTTTTTAATTCCATCTCACGCCAACGTGTGTACTGTTCGGCATACGGCGGTGTGAGAGGGGAGAAATTCATTAAGAATTATCCTCTACTCGATTGCAATATGACTGTTACACAAAAAGAGCAGTGTGCAAATTAAGTACACACTGCTGAAAAAGAATAAGTAAATTGCTAATTAGTTAATAGTTCAGACACTGATTAAGTCAATAACTTAACGAATATACGCTGCCAGCAGACACATATGATTTGTAGGAGCTAGGGTCAAGATAGATACTATAATTTCCAGCAGGAAGAGTACCAGTAAACAAATTGCCACTAAATTCGATAGCTCTTGCTGTACCATCCATAGCAAAAGTATGTTCCTGCCATGCAGTAGGACCTTCTAATGTTGCTGTCAAAGTACCTGAAGTACCATCCAGATATCTTCCGCTCCACATCATTTTAAGTTTGCATGCATGACCAAGTGAAAAAGAATAACTTTGTGGAACAGAATATGTTCCTGATGTAAAAGTGACAAAAGTGGTATAACCACTTGCAACTGAAACAGGAACAGCGATTAGTTCCCCACTTTCATCAAATACTAGTGTGTATTCTTCTACTTCATAAGAAGAAATAGGCTCAGCAGCAAAAACAGGTATCGTCATGACTGCAAACATAAAGCATACAGCCATAAGACTTGCTACAAATTTACTCCGACTCATTTTTTTTAACATATGATTCCCTCCTTGTGTAAATACTTATTCTTTTTCTGAAAAAATGTATAAAAAATTACAAATATAATTATAACACCTGAAGATAAAATGAAAAAAAATACCAAAAAATAAAAAAATAGCAGCAAAAGATCTTATTTTTTAAAGTAATATTAAATATTTTCGATAAATTAGAAAGAGTTATTTAGTAATATTAAAAATGGAGATGTAACATTATATTTGACATTTCCAATTACAAAAGATAAATATACAAATACATTAAAACTTAATATAACTAAAGGAAATAAAACTATGCTTGTAAATTTAAGTAAATGAGATTATAAAATAGTTTAAAAGAACAATGCCACTGACTAGTAAAAATAAAATATTTACAACTTTCAACAAAAATGATATTATATAGAAAAGAAAAAAGAAAGGGGAAAATAAAATGGACAAATTTATGGAAAAAGCAAAAGAATTCTTTAAAAAAGCATGGGCAATGGCAAAAACACCAGTAACAACATTAATGGAACTAGCAGAAAAAGAAGATACAAAAAGAGGATGTATTAAACTTGCTATAATATCAGGAATAACATCATTATTAGGAGTTATAGTATCAATAATATCAATAAGTTCTAAATATTCAAATAAATCTTTTTGGTATAAAAACTATGATTCTTCAAAATTAGCAGACTTAAGATGGAAAGCAATAAAAGATGCAGATTTATTTTGGCAATTTATAAAAGGTTGGTTAATTGTAGCAGCAGTAATCGCAGTAATTGCATTAGTATTATTTATAATTGCAAAAGCAGTTAAAAGTCCAAAAAAATACGAAAGTGTATTATCAATGGCAAATAACACATATATTATAGAATTAGTTGGATGTATTATTGGATATCTTTTAGGGTTAATATATGCACCAATAGCATATATAGTATATTTTGCAGTTTCTGCATATGCAGGATATTCTCTAATTTATGCATACAGAGATAGTTTAATAGTAGAAAATACAGATAAATTAGTATTAATTACTACAGGAGTATTTACAGCAGTATTTGTAATATTATTAATAGTATTACGTATGATAATAGGAGAAACTGTAAAGCAAGTTTTAGATTTAAACAGTCTATTTTAAAATGTAAGGAGCTAATATCAAAAAGATAGAGGCTCTTTTAAATTTATAATTAAGAAAATACCGCTGTAAACGTATTGACTTTAGACTAAATTAGTAATAAACTATAATCAAATTAAACAAAGGTAAAGGAGTGAAAAATATGGAATATTTTAAAGAATTACTAAAAAAATCAGGATGGATAGCAATTGTAGAATCTCTTGTATTCGCAATACTTGGAATAATACTTGTATGGCAAAAAGATGCTATAATGTCAATAATAGCATATATACTAGGTGCAGTATTTATTCTTTTAGGATTAATAAAAGTAATAAATTATGTACAAGCTAAAGGAAAAAGCGACCTTTACAATTATGAATTAGTTTATGGTTTAATGTCTATAATTATAGGAATTGTAATAATGGTATATAGTGCACAAATAATAAAAATATTTGGTATTATTATAGGAATATGGATAGTATATAGCGCAATAGTAAGAGCAAGTTCATCATTGAAATTAAGAGTATTAAAAAGCAACATATGGATATACAGTTTAGTTATTGCAATAATAATGTTAATTTGTGGTTTGGTTGTAATATTTAATACAGGAGCTATTATTGAAGTAATAGGAGCTATAATGATAGTTTACTCAATATTAGACATAATAGAAAATATAATTTTTATAAACAACGTAAAAAAATTATCATAATTTAATAAAGATAAATTTATAGTATAATTAAAAATAAAAATTAAAAATAAAATTTAGATTAAAATGAACCCAATTATTAGATAAAAGTATAATATAGAGGGTTCATTTTATATGAAAAAATATAGAAAGATAATCTAGAAAGTGAATTCTTAAAAATATAAAAATAATAAGATAAAAAGAAAAAATAAACTTATGTTAATAACATAAAATTTTATGTAAAGGTATACAAACTTAGGAAAATGTGGTATACTAATAATGTTGTAAAAATAAAAGAGGTGATAATTATGTTTAAAATGTATAAAACAAATATGGAAACAAATGTAACAGAAGAAACAAAAAAAATTGAAAAAGGAAATTGGATAAACATGGTTGCCCCGACAGAAGATGAAATACAGCAAGTTTGTAAAAAATTAAAAATACAGGAAGATTTTATAAAATATTCTTTAGACTATGAAGAAAAAGCCAGAATAGACTATGAAGAAGATGATGACACAACATTATTTATAGTAGATGTTCCTATTATAGAAAAGGAAGATAATGAGCCAGTATATTCAACAATGCCACTTGGTATGATAGTAGTAAGAGATGATTATTTTATAACAGTATCTTTAAAACAAAATAGAATAATATCAGAATTAGAAAAAAGTAAATCTAAAAATAGTGTAATAACATATAAAAAAAGTAGAATGATACTTCAAATTTTCTATAAAAATGCAGAATTATATTTAAAATATTTAAAGAAAATAAATAAAGAATCAGAAATTGCAGAAAGTGTTTTAAAAAGTTCACAAAAAAACAAAGAATTGTTAAAAATGCTTTCATTAGAAAAAAGTTTGGTATATTTTACAACCTCTTTAAAATCAAATGAAGTAGTAATGGAAAAAACTTTAAGAGGAAAAAACATAAAATTATATGACGAAGATGAAGATATATTAGATGATGCAATTATTGAAAATAAACAAGCAATAGAAATGGCGAAAATATATAGTGATATTTTAAATGGAACAATGGATGCATATGGTTCAATAATTTCTAATAATCTAAATGGAGTTATGAAATTTTTAACATCAATAACAATAATATTAGCAATACCAACAATGGTAGCGAGTTATTGGGGAATGAATGTTAATGTTCCTATGCAATTTTTAGACAGTCCATGGCCATTTTGGATAGTAGTTTTAATATCAATTATATTAGGAATAATAGCAATGATATGGTTAAAAAGAAAAGATATGCTAGATTAATCTGTAATATCTAGAATAATATATATTTTAGTTGGAATCTCAGGTTTATGGGGAATTAAATTAATATTAGATAAAAATTCATAAAAAGAACTCCTTATTGTTGGAGTTCTTTTTTGGGGTCAACATTAAGCATTTCAAAAATCTCAATGAACTGAGTGGCTATATTATTTGCCTCTTTTACGAAAGTCTTAATATCAATATAGCAACCAAAATGATTTAGACAAGACGAAGAAATATCTCTTGCATCTGTGCATGGGTTGATAGAAGGAATATTTCTTACACCTGTGTATGGATTGAGATAGATTTGGTCAATAAATGATCTTTTAGAATCTATACTTTTTTTCAAATGCAAATTAATGCAAACGAAATTATCGGTTACACACTGAACCCGACCTTCTAAGTGCTCTGAAGTTAACATAGTCCACCTATTCCTTTCAAAAAACTAATTTATAGTTACGTAAATATTATAGCATACAAAATAACACAAAACAACCAAACACTTGAAAAAAAGAGTAAAATCATATATAATGGGTAAGAACAAAAAATGAGGAGGAATAAAAATGTTAAATGCAGTTGGAGTAACAGTGCGTTTTGGAAAAAGAACATTGTTTGAAGATGTAAATATAAAATTCAATAAAGGATGTTGTTATGGTATTATTGGAGCTAATGGTGCTGGAAAATCAACATTTTTAAAAGTATTATCAGGAGACTTAGAACCAAGCAAAGGAGAAGTAACAAAGGAAAAAGGAGAGAGACTATCAGTTTTAAAACAAGACCACTTTGCTTATGAAGAATATACAGTAATGGATACCGTAATAATGGGTAACGAAGAACTATATAAAATAATGAAAGAAAAAGATGCCATTTATATGAAACCAGATTTTAATGAAGAAGATGGAATGAAAGCAGCAAAATTAGAAGAAAGATTTGCTGAATTAGATGGATGGAATGCAGAATCAGATGCAGCAGTTCTTTTAAATGATTTAGGAATAGAAACAGAAAAACATTACAAATTGATGAGTGAACTAGAAGCAAAAGAGAAAGTAAAAGTACTTTTAGCACAAGCACTATTTGGAAATCCAGATATACTATTATTAGACGAACCTACAAACGATTTGGACTTAAAAAGTATAGAATGGTTAGAAGAATTTTTAATTAACTTTGAAAACACTGTAATAGTAGTATCTCATGATAGATATTTCTTAAATAAAGTATGTACACATATAGCAGATGTGGACTTTGGACAAATAAAAGTATACCCTGGAAACTATGATTTCTGGTATGAATCTAGCCAATTACTTTTAAAACAAATGAAAGAACAAAACAAAAAGAAAGAAGATAAAATAAAAGAATTACAAGCATTTATAGCGAGATTTAGTGCTAATGCTTCAAAATCAAAACAAGCTACATCAAGAAAAAAATCATTAGAAAAAATAGAATTAGACGAAATAAAACCTTCAAATAGAAGATATCCATATATAGATTTCAAACCAGATAGAGAACCTGGAAAAGAAATATTAAAAGTAAAAAATATTTCAAAAACTATAAATGGAGAAAAATTATTAGACAATGTATCTTTTGTAGTAAAAGAAGGAGATAAAATAGCATTTTTAGCAGACAACGAAAATGCAAAAACATTATTATTCCAAATAATAGCAGGAGAAGTAAAACCAGACGAAGGAGAAATAGAGTGGGGAACAACAATAACTTCAACATATTTCCCTAAAGATAACAATTACTTATTTGAAGAAGATATGACAATAACAGACTGGTTAAGACAATATTCAAAAGACCCAGATGAAACATATGTAAGAAGCTTCTTAGGAAGAATGCTATTCTCTGGAGAAGAAGCATTAAAATATGTAAAAGTTCTATCTGGTGGAGAAAAAGTAAGATGTGTACTTTCAAAAATGATGCTTTCAGGAGCAAATATGCTTATAATGGACGAACCAACAAACCATTTAGATATGGAAAGCATAACAGCATTAAATGAAGGAATGAAAAGATTTACAGGAAACATTATATTTACATCACACGACCACCAATTAACTCAAACTGTAGCCAATAGAATAATAGACATTAAATTAGACAAAGTAGTAGATAGAGAAGTAACTTATAATGAATATTTAGGAATAGAATAAAACAAAAAACAGACGATTAATTTATATAAATGCAAGAAAGGAATGAAATAAAAAATGAATATTACAAAAATTATTGCAGAAGAATTACAGGTAAAAGAAAAACAAGTAGAAGCAACTATAAAGCTTATAGATGAGGGAAATACAATTCCATTTATTGCACGTTATAGAAAAGAGGTAACAGGAGGACTTTCAGACGAAACATTACGTGATTTAGGAGAAAGACTTACATACTTAAGAAACTTAGAAGTAAGAAAGCAAGAGGTAGTAAATTCAATAGAAAACCAAGGAAAACTAACGGACGAAATAGTAGTAGCCCTAGAACTTGCTAAAACGCTTGCAGAAGTTGAAGATATATATAGACCATACAAACAAAAAAAGAGAACAAGAGCAACTATAGCTAAAGAAAAAGGTCTAGAACCACTTGCAGAAATCATAATAAAGCAAGAAGAAAAGAAAGATATAAATGAAATAGCAAAAGAATATATAAATATAACAGAAGATAAAAACAAGAGAGTTGAAACAGAACAAGAAGCAATAGCAGGAGCATTAGATATAATAGCAGAAAACATATCTGATAATGCAGAATATAGAAAACAAATAAAAAGAATTTGTTATAGAGAAGGAATGATAAGTACAAAAGCAGCAAAAGAAGATGAAAAATCTAACTATGAAATGTATTATGAATTTAGTGAAAAATTAAATAGAATTCCAAGTCATAGAATACTAGCAATAAACAGAGGAGAAAAAGAAGAATTTCTAAAAGTAAAAATGGATAAGCCAGAAGATAAAATTTTAGAAATTATAGAAAAAGATATTATAAAAGGAAATACACAATTTACGGAAATGTTAAAAGCTACAATATTAGATAGCTGGAAGAGACTAATAGAACCATCAATCGAAAGAGAGATACGTAGTGATTTAACAGAAAAAGCTGAAGAACAAGCTATAAAAGTATTTGGACAAAATGCAAAGCAATTATTACTAGGTGCACCACTTAAAGGATTAACAGTAATAGGTTTTGACCCTGCATACAGAACAGGATGCAAAATTGCAGTAATAGATGAAACAGGAAAATTGTTAGATACAACAACAATATACCCAACAGAACCACAAAATGATGTAGAAGGAGCAAAGAAAACTTTAATAGCATTAATTGCAAAATATAATGTAGACATGTTTGCAATAGGAAATGGAACAGCTTCTCGTGAATCTGAAATATTTGTTGCAGATGTTATAAAAGAAGTAAAAGAAAAATATGGAAAAGAAGTACATTATGCAATAGTATCAGAAGCGGGAGCGTCTGTATACTCAGCATCTAAGCTTGCAACAGAAGAATATCCAGATATAAATGTTTCATTAAGAGGAGCAATTTCAATAGCAAGAAGATTGCAAGATCCATTAGCAGAACTTGTAAAAATAGAGCCAAAAGCAATTGGTGTAGGGCAATATCAACATGATGTTGACCAAAAGAAATTAGGAGAAAGCCTAACAGGAGTTGTAGAAGATGCAGTTAACAAAGTTGGAGTAGATGTAAACACAGCAACACCATCATTACTTTCTTATGTAGCAGGAGTAAATAAAACAATAGCAAATAATATTGTAAAATATAGAGATGAAAACGGAAAACTAAAAGAAAGAAAAGAACTTTTAAAAGTACCAAAATTAGGTAAAATAGCATATGAGCAATGTGCTGGATTTATGCGTATATTTGACGGAAAAAATCCTTTAGAAATTACAGCAGTTCACCCAGAAAGCTATGAAGTAGCAGAAAAACTTTTAGCAAGCATTGGATATACTTCAAAAGATTTGTTAAATAAAGAAACACTAAAAGATATAAGAGCTAAATTACAAGAAGTAAAAATAGATAAAACAGCAAAAGACCTAGAAGTAGGAGAAATGACATTAAAAGACATAATAGATGAACTTTCAAAACCAGGAAGAGACCCACGTGAAGAAATGCCAAAACCAGTATTAAGAGCAGATGTACTTAAATTTGAAGACTTAAAAGTAGGACAAATATTAACAGGAACAGTAAGAAATGTTATAGACTTTGGTGCATTTGTAGATGTTGGAGTAAAACATGATGGACTAGTTCATATCTCAGAAATGAGTGATAAATTTGTAAAAAATCCATCTGATATAGTTTCCGTAGGAGATATAGTAAAAGTAAAAGTAATTAGTATCGATATGGAAAGACAAAAAGTAAAATTAAGTATGAAAATATAAAAGATACCGGAAGATTTTAAGTTTCTTCCGGTATCTTTTATTTTAAATTTCAAAAGCCTGCTTTATATGGTTAATTCTAGAAATATTATTAAATAAATAAACTTCGATAACATCAAAACGTATAAAATTATTTTCTAAATGTCTGACATAAAGAAAATATTCTGCAGCTTTAATAATATGAAACTTTTTTGTCTTATCAACTGCTTCAGATGCCTTACCATATTCAATGCTTGTTCTAGTTTTTACTTCAACAAAAACATATTCATTATTATCTAAAGCAATTATATCAATTTCACCTTGTCTACATCTAAAATTTCTTATTAATATTTCATAACCTAAGCTTTCTAAATAATCTGAGGCAATACATTCACCAGAAACACCTCTTTCTTTTTTATAATACATATAAAAAATCCTTTCTAAATAAAAAATTAAAATAGTAAAATTAAACTAATAAAACTAAACTAATAAAACTAAACTGATAAAACTAAAATGTAAATTAAATAAATTACTATATTTGTGCCTTTATAATATTGCCAGGAAAAATTTTAATAAGACCTTCTATTTCCATCATAGTAAGAGTTTGATTAAGCTCGGCTATGCTAATATTTAAATCTCTAGAAAGTTTATCAATATTTGAAGTATTATTACAAATATATTTATAAATAGTTTCGTATTTTTTATCTATATTTATAATTTTAGAAATATTAGAATCAATAAAATTAGTTTCAAAATTAAAATTATTTAAGACATTTGTTTCAATATTATCATTAAAACATTTAGAACCATATTGAACACTTAAAAAACGTTGCTTATTTTCTAAAAAATCATCAAAACTCTTATATTTATCACTAATATTTTTTATTAAAGGTTTTCCAAGTTGTAGCAAAATATCATTTGTACAAGTAATGAGCTTAGCTCCTTTTTTAATTAAAGTATTTGTTCCAACACCAGTTTTTTTACCAATGTCTTGAGGAATACAAAAAACTTCCTTGCCTTGTTCCATAGCATTTCTAGCAGTTATTTCACTACCACTTCTAGCTTTTGCTTCAATTACAATAGTTGCTTCAGAAATTCCAGCAATAATTCTATTTCTCATAGGAAACTTTTTCATATCTACTTTTGTATTAGGAGAATATTCAGAAACAATACAACCTCCATTTTCAATTATTTTATGTATTAGACAAATATTTTCCTTAGGAAAAATATAATTAAATCCAGAAGCAATTACGGCAATTGTCTTTCCAGGATTTCCTAAAGAATTTTTATGAGCTACTGTGTCAATTCCGTGTAGCAAGTCCACTTACAATAGTAATTCCACAGTTTGAAAGTTCTTCTGCAAATTTTGAAGCATAAAATTCGCCATAACTTGTTAAATCTCTGGTACCAACCATAGCAATAGAATCCGAATTTAATAATTCTACATTTCCAAGTACATATAATTTTTTAGGAAACCTTTTTATTTTCAACAATCTTTGAGGATATTGTGAATCTTCAAAATTAATTTCAAAAAAATCATTCATAAATAAAAATCCTTTCTTTAAATTTGATAAAAAACAATTAAAGATTATTTAAAAAATTTTTTATCTAGGCTTCTATATTGAATAGCCTCAGCTATGTGAGTAGTTTCAATATTTTCTTTTTTATCTAAGTCAGCAATAGTTCGTGCAACTTTTAAAATCCTTCCATGAGCTCTTGCACTAAGTCCTAAATTTTCAAAAGCTTTTTGTAAAAGATTTTTACTATTTTTATCTAGCTTACAATATTTATCCATAAGTTTTGGAGTAAGACCAGAATTAGAATAAATACCATCATATTTATATCGTTCTAATTGAATATTTCTAGCTTCATTTACACGTTTTCGTATTTCATCAGAACTCTCTTCTTTAATATCATTTTGAAGCTTTTCATATTTTACAGGAGTTACTTCAACTTGTATATCAATTCTATCTAAAAGAGGACCACTTATTTTAGCCATATAATTATGAATAGCTTGTGAGGTGCAAGTGCAATCTTTATCTTTAGAACCATAATATCCGCAAGGACAAGGGTTCATAGAAGCAACAAGCATAAAATTACAAGGATATGTAAGAGTAGAACTTATTCTACTTATAGTAACTGTACCATCTTCAATTGGACCACGAAGTACTTCTAATACATTTTTATTAAATTCTGGAAGTTCATCTAAGAATAAAAGTCCATTATGAGCTAAACTAATCTCACCAGGTTTAGGAATTCGCCCACCACCAACTAAAGAACTACTAGAAATAGTATGGTGAGGAGCTCTAAAAGGTCGAGTGGTAATTAGAGGAATATCTTTAGGAAGAATACCTGCAACACTATGTATTTTAGTAGTTTCTAGAGCTTCTTCAAAACTTAAATCAGGCAAAATATACGGAATTCTTCTTGCCATCATAGTTTTACCAGAGCCTGGGCTACCAATAAGCAAACAATTATGAGCACCAGCAGCTGCAATTTCTAAAGCTCTTTTAATGTTTTCTTGACCGCGTACATCAGAAAAATCTAAGATACAATTATTTTGACTTTTAAATAATTCATCAACATTTGATTTAAAAGGCAAAATACTAATTTCAGAATTCAAATATTTAACTACTTGACTTAAATTTTCAACACCTAAAACTTCTAGTCCATCGACAATAGAAGCTTCTTTAGCATTTTCTATTGGAAGAATCACTCTAGTGATACCAAGCTTTTTAGCTTCAATACACATAGGTAAAACACCATTAATTTTATTTAAATTACCATTTAGAGACAATTCGCCTATAAAAGCAGTATTAATTAATTTGTCTGTTCTAATTGCAGAAATACAAGTTAAAATCCCTATTGCAATTGGTAAATCAAAAAAAGAACCTTCTTTTTTTGTATCTGCTGGAGCTAAATTTATAACTATTTTTCTGCTTTGAAGTTCAAAACCAGAATTCTTAATAGCAGTTTTAACACGTTCTTTAGATTCTCTAACACTAACATCGGGAAGTCCAACAATTTCCCAACTAGGCAGACCAGCAGAAACATCTACTTGAACAGAAACCAAGTAGCCATCTAAGCCTGTTAGAGACATACTTTTTACTATTGATAACATATTTAATTCCTTCTTTCTTTTTTAGTAATGGAATAATGTAAGAAAAAATTCACATTGAAATTAAAATAATATAAAATAAAAAATATATAACAAAAAATATAAAAAATAATATAAGAAAATTAATATAAATAGTATAAAACCAACAATAAAAAACGGAAAATTTAAAATATAAGATAGACATAAAACAACAAGACGGTTACATAATAACACAATAAAAAAAGAAAGTAAATACAAATATGCTAAAAAGTTGAAAAAGTTTTCGACAAAAAAAGACAAAAAAAGTAAAAAAATAATTGTTAGACTTTAAATATCTAGCAATTATTTTAATATTACTCATGCCAACCTTTCAAATGATTTCTTTTAATTACACCCATAAGATTAGCTCTACACATAGGAATATCTAAGCATAATTTATATAACAAATCTTTCATATATTCTCTCTTAGATTCACCATCCATAGGGCAAGCTTTTTTCATAACTTGAATATTATTTTTTTTAACAAACTTTTTAATTTCTTTTTCAGGAATCATAATTATAGGTCTTATAACAGTTATATTAGATCTATTCATAAATGTACTAGGTCCAAAAGTAGAAAAAGAACCAGTTAAAAATAAATTCATTAAAAAAGTTTCTAAAACATCATCTTCATTATGTCCTAAAGCAATTTTGTTACATCCTTCTCTAACAGCAACAGAATTCAAAATACCTCTACGTATATTAGCACAAAGTGAACATGGTCTTTTTTCTTTTCTTATATCAAAAACGATTTCTTTAATATGGCTCTCCTCAACAATTAAAGGAACTCCAATATTTTCACAAGTTTTTCTTAAAAAATCTACATCAAAAAATTCAAAACCAGGATTAACTGTAACGGCAACAATTTCAAAATCTTTATCAAAATAAGTTTGAAGTTGCTTTAACCCCATAAGCATAGTAATAGAATCCTTGCCACCAGACAAGCATACAGCTATTTTATCTCCATCTTCTATCATATTATAAGCTCTAATTGCTTTTCTCATATAACTCAATATTTTTTGCACAAAAATCCCTCTTTCATTTTAATGTTCATTTTAATGCAAATAGTATAACATAAAATAATAAAAAAATAAATAGTTGATTTTTCATATTAAATATAGTAAAATCAAACTTGTAAATAAAATGTTCCAATAGCTCAGTAGGATAGAGCGGCGCTCTCCTAAAGCGTAGGTCGCAGGTTCGATTCCTGTTTGGAACACCAAAAAAAATTAAAGCTAAAACTAAAGTAAAAAAACAAGCTAAAGGCTTGTTTTTTTACTGGATTATTTTTTTTCTAGGATATGGTTTAGACTCATCCGTAAGGCCTAATAAATAATCAATACTAGTATCTAATATTAAAGATAAACGTTTTAAAGTTTCTATTGGAATATTAATTTTTCCAAGCTCATACTTGCTATAATTAGTTTGAGAGGTGTTAAGCATTTTTGCAATTTCAGCCTGAGTTAATTCTTTATCTTCTCTAATATCTTTTATTCTTAACATTTTAATCACCCTATACATTATAAAAAAGTTATAACATAACTATTGACATTTAGTTATAATTTAACTAAAATATATTTATAGTTAAATTATGACTAAGGAGGAAGAACAAAAGAAATGAAAAATATAATAAAAAAACAATCAGGAATTACACTAATAGCATTAGTAATTACAATAGTGGTGTTAATAATACTTGCGGGAGTTGCAATAAACTTGACATTAAGTCAAAATGGAATATTTAATAAAGCAACGCAGGCAAGAGAAAAATATAGTGCAGCAGAGGCAAAAGAAAGATTAGAACAAGAAATATTAAATATACAAATAGAAGCGGTAAAAGAAGGAAAAGAATTTAGCTTAAAATACTTAAATGAAAAATTAGATAAAACAAAATATGAAATAATATTAGATGCCGAGGAAAATCCAACAATAGAAGTAATAAAAGAAATAAATTCAAACTTTTATTTAACAGTAGACAGCGAATTAAACATAATAAAAGTAGAAGAAAAAGAACCAAAACCACAATATATAAAATTTGGAGAAGTAACATGGGAAAAT
>CAKPGD010000008.1 GCA_934154515.1 uncultured Clostridia bacterium | reverse complement strand
CATCCAATATTATTAGTAGGTGGAGGAACAGGAATGATAGGAGACCCACGTCCTACTACTGAAAGAGCAATGATTTCAAAAGAAGAAGTAAGACATAATTTTGAATGTTTAAAAGCTCAAGTTGAAAAAATATTTGGATTTGAAGTTGTAAACAACAATGACTGGTACAAAGACATAAATGTAATAGATTTCTTAAGAGATTACGGAAAATTCTTTAATATAAATTATATGCTTGACAAAGATATTATAAGAAGAAGACTAGATAGTGGAATAACATACACAGAATTTTCATATATGATTTTACAAGCATTAGACTTTAAATGGTTACATGAAAATAAAGGCGTAGATATGCAATGTGCAGGTTCTGACCAATGGGGAAATATCACTGCTGGTATAGACTTAATTAGAAAATCTACTGGAGATGAAGTATATGCATTTACAATGCCACTTGTTACAGATTCACAAGGAAAGAAATTTGGAAAAAGTGAAGGAAATGCACTATGGTTAGATAAAGAAAAAACTTCAAGTTACAAATTATATCAATTCTTCACAAACGTAGAAGATAGTATGGTAATAGATTATCTAAAAATTTATACATTCCTTTCTAAAGAAGAAATAGAAGAATATGAAAGAAAAAATAATGAACATCCAGAATTGAGAGAAGCACATAAAGCATTAGCAAGAGAAATTATTACTTTTTTACATGGTAAAGAAGAATACGAAAAAGCATCAAACTTAGCAGATCATTTATTTAACAACAAATTTGCTGATTTAAGTAAAGAAGATATTGAAGAACTATTTGGAAACGAAGATATAAAAGAAGTTGAAGCAAATCAAAACATTTTAGACTTAGTAGTAGCATTAGGTGCAGCATCAAGCAAAAGAGAAGCAAGAGAATTCGTATCAAATGGAGCTATTTCAATAAACGGTGAGAAAGTAACTGATGTAAACACAGTTATAGATGAAAAATCATTTATAGAAAATACATATATAATTGTAAAAAGAGGAAAAAAGAATAATTATATAGGAAAAAGAATTTAAATTTTTTAACATGAAAATAAATAAGATATTAATTGGGAGAAGTATAATAAGGACAAAAGCGTTTTTGTTACACTTCTCCCAAAATTTTATTATAATATTTTTCAGTTGGTTATACGTCATATAAATATCTATTAAAATATCGAAAAACAATAAAAAAATATTGACAAACAAAATATAAAAATATATACTATATAAAATTAAAAATAAAAAAGGAGAAAGATAAAATGAAAATATTAGGAGAAAAAAGTTTATCATCTAAAGTAGAATTAGCTTTAGAAATATTATTTGTATTAATTGCATTAATAGACATTGTAGGATTAGGAGTATTTGGAATTATAATTCTTTCAGAATCTACTAGATATGCATTTTTAGAAAGTCACTTATTACAATTTATATCTGTTATAGTAGTATTATCTGTATTTTTAACAACAGGAATAATAGCTCTATACATAATTTCTAAATTTATAAAAATATTCAATAATTTAAAAGAAAATAAGCTTTTTGAATCTGAAAATGTGAAATGTCTAAATAAAGTATATATATCATCAGTTGTAATAGGAATTTTATATTTTACAGTAATTATAGGAATAGAAGTATGTTCAAAAACATTTCTTTATTGGATGGGAATGGGAGAAAAATTACTTTTAAAATTATTAGTGTTTGTATTTGCAATAGGTTTCATTATTTTTGGAATAGGAATTAAGATATTAAATGAAATATATAAAAAAGCAATAAAATATAAAGAAGAAAACGACTTAACAATATAGGAGGAGAAAAGGATGTCAATAATAGTAAATTTAGATGTAATGATGGCAAAAAGAAAAATGTCTTCACAAGAATTAGCAGAAAAAGTAGGAATTACGCCAGCAAACCTTTCTATATTAAAAACAAATAAAGGAAAAGCAATACGTTTTTCTACATTGGATAAAATATGCAACGTATTAGAATGTAAACCTGGAGATATTTTAGAATATAAAGAAAACTAAAAATATTAAAAAATAAAAGAAAGAGGTTAGATATGCAATTTATTATAGTATTAGCAATAGTATTTCCGTTATTAATATTACCATGGATTTTAACAGTATTAAATATAGTAAATCTATTTAAAGAAAATAAGGTAAAAGAAAATTTAGTAGATATACTTATTTTCATATTAGGAATAATATATACAATTACATTGTACTGTTTTAACCAATATAAGCCGTATACAGAGCAATTAAGCATAAGTTATGGTCAAAGTGGTGGATTTGGATTTTTTCATGAGCCAATAGCAACAATTTCAATACCAACTATCATATTTTTAATGGCTATTGCAATTCTGGGATATGCAATACTTAGAACTAAAAAAACAGATTTACCACCACTTGCAATAGTTTTATGCATTTCAACAATGATAATAGGTTCAATAATAAATATACTATGGATTATTCAAATTTTTAAAAATATAAAAGATTCTTTGAACATATTTTATATATTATTTCCAATAAATTATATAATGTGCTCTATTAGAATTTGCAGAGAGGTTATTTTTGAATATCAACAAAAAGAAGTAAAAGAAAGAAAATACAAAAATGTAATTTTAGACAAATGTAGTAAAATATTAAAAGACAGTTCAAACTGGCCAGTAATAGCAATTATATTAACAATACCTACTTTAATAGTAATAACAATTATATTGGTACTATTTGGACAAAGACCAGATGAATTAATAAAAGCATTTACAGAGACTAGTGACTGGACGTTATCTACAAAAGTTTCTCCACCACCATTAGAATACGATGCTCATTATTTATGTACGGTGTCTTTAAAAGGACACGAAAAATTGGTAAAACCATTAAGATTCGGAATACGAAAAGGTCATACAATTGTAGTAAATAGACAGCTCTGCGTTGCAAATGCCTTTGAAGATTACATACAAGAAAAACTTCCTAAAACACATCATTTTATAAGATACATATATGATAAATATGGATATCCAATTGCCAAACACATAAAAACAGCAAAAGCAGCAGATATAACATATTTAATAATGAAACCATTAGAATATTTCTTTGTTATATTTTTATATTTATTTGATACTAAACCAGAAAACAGAATAAATATACAATACATACCAAATAAAAAAGAAATATTAAATAAAAGCAAAATGATATAAAATATATAGTAAAAAAATATAAAATATGATATAAAAAATATGCGGAACTAAAACGGCCTGACCCAAATAGTTCCGGTTGAAGATGGAGGAAAATATAAATATGAAATTATATAATGTATGTAAGGGGATATATACTTTTTTGTTGAGAATATTATATAGACCACAAGTAATAGGAAAAGAAAATATTCCAGAAGAAGGAAGCTTGATCTTTGCAGGAAATCATATACATGCAGCTGACCCAGTTGTTGTAATGAGCAATACTAATAGGGTGGTTCATTATATGGCGAAAGAAGAACTATTTAGAGGTCTACATGGAGTTATATTTGAAAAAGTAGGAACAATTAAAGTAAATAGAAATAGATCAAATCCACAAGCTGTAATTATGGCAGAAAGAATACTAAAAGAAGGTGGAACTGTTGGAATCTTTCCAGAAGGAACAAGAAATAGAACAGAACAAGATTTGTTAAAATTTAGGACAGGAACTGTAAAAATGGCTAAAAACACAAATACGAAAATACTGCCATTTGCAACAAATGGAAAATATAAATTATTTAGAAAAGGTCTAATAATAAAATTTGGAAAACAAATAGATGTAAGCAATATGGAAATAGAAGAAGCAAATAATTACTTAAAACAAGAAATACTTAAATTGTACAATAATATAAAATAGTAAAAAGAGGTAAAAATATGAAATATATATTTATAATAAATAAAATCGCCGGAAGAGGAAAAAGCTTAAAATTAATAGAAAATATAGAAAATATTTGCAAACAAAATAACTATGAATATGAAATAAGATATATCACAGATAGTATGACGGGAGAAGATATTGCAAAAGAATATAAAGACGGAGAAAATATTATATATGTTGTTGGTGGTGACGGTACAATAACAATGACGATTGCAGGAATAGTAGAAACTAAAAATAAATTAGGAATTATTCCAGCAGGTTCGGGAAATGACACATATAGAACAATTAGAAATTTACCTAAAGGTAAAAATACCATAGATTTAGCTAAAATAAATAATACATATTTTATAAATGTTGCTTGCACAGGAATAGATGCAGAAGTTGCTAATAATGTGGATATTTTAAGAAAAACAAAAATTCCTACAAGCCAACTATATAATGCAAGCATTATATATACTTTTGTTAAATTTAAGTTTAAAAATGTAAGACTAAACACTAGCGTGAAAAATATAGAAAGCAAGTATACAATACTAAGTATTTGCAATGGTGGTTATTATGGTGGAGGCTTTAACATAGCTCCAAAATCACAGTTAACAGATGGTTTATTAGATATATATTATGCTGAAAAAATGCCTAAAATAAAAATGATACCACTAATATTAAGATTAAAAAAAGGTAAACATGAAGGAAAAAGAAGAATACATAAATTTAGAACTAATCATATAAAACTAGAATTTGATGAAGAAATTACTTTTAATGTAGACGGAGAAAAATTAACAGATAAAAAATTTGTAATAGATATTATTCCAAATGCAATAAATGTTTATAATGATGATGAATTCGTGCAAAATATTATGATGGGAGAAAATAAAAATGAAGAGTAAAAAAATATTTCTCATTTTATTAATAATTGTTTGTGTCATATGTTTAAGCTATGTGTTTTCAAAAGAAAATAAGACAAGCCCAGAAAATACACTAAAACAATACATTTCTTATATTGAAGAAAAGAATTACGAAGAAATGTACAATTTAGTAATAACAAATGCTACAAAAGAAGATTACATATCAAGAAACAAAAATATATATGAGGGAATAGAAGCAAGTAATATTGATATTAATGTAGCAAAAGTAATGAGAAAAAGTGCAAATGATGCAGAAATAATATATACCACAACCATGGATACTGTTGCAGGAAACATTAGCTTTTCTAATACTGCAAATTTAGTAAAAGAGAATGATATTTATAAAATAAAATGGTCATCTAATTTAATTTTTCCAAGTTTAAATGATAATTATAAAGTAAGGGTAAACACAATAAGCGCTAAAAGAGGAGAAATATTAGATAGAACAGGGAAAGTTCTAGCAGGAGAGCAAACTGCTTCTAAAATAGGGCTTGTACCAGGAAAAATGAATACAGATACTAAAGAAAAAGATATACAAAAAATATCTGAATTATTAGACATAAATATAGAAACAATAAACAACAACTTAGCTGCTTCTTATGTAAAAGATGATACATTTGTACCATTAAAAACGATACTTAAAAGCGAAATAGACTTAAAGACTAAATTATTAGAAATTAAAGGCATTAAAATAATAGACTCAGAAGAAAGAATTTATCCATTAGGAGAAGCTTCTTCACAACTGCTTGGATATGTTCAAGTAATAAGTTCAGATGAATTAAAAGATAATAAGAATAAAGGTTACACTACAAGTAGTATAATTGGCAAGGCAGGTTTAGAAAAGATATATGAAGATAAATTAAGAGCAATAGATGGAGCAGAAATATACATTGTAAATGAAGACGGAAAAAAAGTAAAAACAGTTGCTAAAAGAGATGCAACCAATGGTGAAAACGTAAAGCTTACAATAGATAGTGAAATACAACAAAATTTATATGAACAATTTAAAGAAGATAAAAGTGCATCAGTAGCAATAAATCCAAAAACAGGAGAAATACTTGCATTAGTTAGTACGCCTACTTTTAATTCAAATGACTTTAGCTTAGGAATAACGACTAATAAATGGAATAACTTAGTAAATGATGAAAACAAACCGCTATATAACAGATTTTTAGCAAGTTATGTACCAGGTTCTTCGATGAAACCTATAACTGGTGGCATTGGTCTTAGTACAAATGCTTTTACAGCAGAAGAAGATTTTGGTAAAAGCGGAACTAAATGGCAAAAAGACGATACATGGAAAGATTTTTATGTAACAACACTTCAAACTTATAATGGGACAGCTAATCTAAGAAATGCGTTAGTATATTCAGATAATATATATTTTGCAAAAGCAGCATTAAAAATTGGAAAAGATCAATTTGCAAAAAGTTTACAAACAATGAAATTTGGAAAACAAATAGAAACACCAGTTGGCAGTGTAAATTCAAGCTTTTGTAATTCATATTCATTTGAAACAGAAACTACTCTTGCAAATAGTGGTTATGGACAGGCAGAGATGCTTGTAAATCCAATACATATGGCAATGATGTATTCAGCGTTTGTAAATGATGGTAATATGGTAAAATTATATATTGAATATAAAGAAAATAAACAAACGGAATATGAAGTAAAAAATATATTTACAAAATCTGCAGCAAATACGATAAAAGAAGACTTAATTCAAGTAGTAGAAGATTCAAATGGAACAGCACATAGTGTAAAGACAGAAGGATTAGTACTTGCTGCAAAAACAGGAACAGCGGAAGTAAAAGCTTCTAAAGATGATAAAGACGGTACAGAAATAGGATGGTTTAATTGCTTTATAGCAGATGAAAATAATAATGAGCAACTCATGATTATAAGTATGGTTGAAAATGTTAAAAACAGAGGTGGAAGTCACTATGTTGCTAATAAAGTAAAAGCAGTAATTGACAAAATCAACATAATACAGTAAAATATAATAAGTTGTAAGATACATAAATATAAAATACACAGGAGGTAAATTCCAAGTGAGTGATGATTTCAATACATTATTAAAAGAGGTAGATGAACTTCGAGAGCAAAACAGAAAACTAAATAACTGGATTTCTGAACTCTTAGAGCAAAACAAAAAATTAGAAGAAAAACTAAATAAAGCAGAGAAACATGAAAAAGAAAGTGTTAAAGAACTCTCAGAGATTATAGCAATAACAATGAAGACTCAACAAAAATATCTAGAAAAAATTAATAAAAAGAGTACTTAAATACCATAATGATAAAAAATCAAATAAACAAAAGACCGGTTAAGCTATTATAGCAAAACTGGTCTTTTGGTGTGAGAGGACAAAATACCAATTAATGATATTTCTCCTACCCGATTGTTATAGTTATTATAGAAAGAAATCTTCATGTTCCATACAACTACTTTTATTAAGCTTTCTAATCTCTTCTTTTTCCAAAAATAGAAAGAAGTCTTAAGAAAATATTTATAAAGTCTAAATACAATTCCATAGCACCGTAAATATGAAGCTTATTATTGTCTAAATCTGTCAACATTGCTAATTGTTTTATGTTGTTCATATCATATGCTGTAATTCCAAAGAATGCTAAAAGCATAACCCAGTCAACAACTATATCTACCAAACTATTCTTCATAAGTAAATTTAAAAGACTTACAATAAGTCCTGCAATTAAAGTTCCAAAAAGAAGAGTTCTCCAATTGCTTAAATCTTTATGAGTTTTATATCCATATAAAGCAAAACCACCAAAAAGCAAAGCTGAAGCAACAAATAGTAGAATTATTGAATTAAGCTCAAAAACTACAAAGATTACAGATAAAGTTACTCCATTCACAGCTGCATATATAAAGTATAGTATACCTACAACAGTAGGTGAAAGCTTCCTAAACAAAAGTGAAAATAAGATTACTACAGCTAATTCTACAATTAATAAAACTGAAAAAGAATTAGTAAGGAAAACTTTTAAATATAATCCTGAAGCATAAGTATAAATTGCAACAATAGCACTTCCTAATAATCCTAAAAACATCCAGAAAAATGTTTTAGAAAGAAAATTACTATTTGTTGTGTCATTAGAAATAATAGGTCCTTGATTTTCTTCTCCTAACATAAATATTCCTCCTTAATTTAAATTTGAAATTGCATTTCTTGCAAGTTCATCACAACGATTATTAAACTCGTTGTCACTATGTCCTTTAACTTTAATAAATTCAATTTTATGAGTCTTAGTAAAGTTATAAAGTTCTTCCCATAGCTCTTTATTTTTAACTGGACTGCCGTCAGCTGTATGCCAACCTTTTTTTATCCAATTATAAATCCATCCTTGTAAAAAGCCATTAACAACATAAGCACTATCACTATAAATTTTAATGTTACAAGGATATTTAACAAGTCTTAAAGCTTGTATAACAGCAGTAAGTTCCATTATATTATTTGTAGTATTTTTTTCTCCACCAGAGATTTCCTTTTTATAGTCACCATGCATTAATATTGCACCCCAACCACCAGGACCTGGATTACCGCGAACAAGCACCGTCTGTGTAAATAATAATTTCTTCCATAATATTTTTGCCTTTCAATTGTATTTTTATTCTTTTTGTGATATTATATCAATGTATATGAAAATATACAAGTATTAAGTAAATATAAATTATAAATTTATTATTAAATAATAGATGTTGAAAGTCAAAAAAATATGAGCGACTTTTATAAAGAAAGGGGTATAAAAATGGCAAGAGTTTTAGGAATTATAGCAGAATACAATCCATTTCATAATGGACATTTATATCAAATAGAAGAAGCGAAAAAACAGACTGGTGCAGATTATGTTGTTGCTGTAATTAGCGGAAACTTTGCACAAAGAGGAGATACTTCTTTAGTAAATAAATGGGTAAAAACAGAAATGGCTATAAATAATGGTGTAGACTTAGTAATTGAACTTCCAACTGTGTATAGCATATCAAGTGCAGAAAATTTTGCTGAAGGAGCAATAAAAATATTAGATAGCTTAAAAGTAGTAGATACACTTTGCTTTGGAACAGAAACAGGAGACTTTGCAGCCTTAAACAATATAGCAAATGTCTTATTTAATGAACCTAAAGAATATGTTTCTCTTTTAAACCATGAATTAGGAAAGGGTGTGTCATATCCAAAGGCAAGAGAAAATGCATTAATGATGTATTTAAATGATATAAAAAGATATGCAAATATTTTATCTGGGCCAAATAATATATTAGCAATAGAATACCTAAAAGCAATAAAAAGGCTAAAAAGTGACTTAAAACCTTTTTCAATACAAAGAAAAAAAGTATATTACAATGATGAAAAAATAGTAGATGAATTCGCAAGTAGTACAGCTATTAGAAAACTAGTAGCAAGAGAACAATTTGACGAAATAAGAAAAGTAATGCCAACAAGTTCATATATGCTTTTAAAAGAAGAAATAAAAAGAGGCAACTATATTTTAGATATTTCTAAATTTGAAAAAGAAATATTATATAACTTAAGAAAAATGACAGTAAAAGAAATAGCAGAACTTCAAGATGTAGTAGAAGGCTTAGAATTTGCAATAAAAAATGCAGCAAATTCTTGTAACAATATAATGGACTTAATAAATATAATAAAATCAAAAAGATATACACAAACAAGGATACAAAGAATATTGCTATATGCACTTTTAGGAATAACAAAAAAAGATATGCAAAATGCAAAAAAAATTACGCCATATACTCGTATACTTGGATTTAACAGAAAAGGAAGAGAATTGTTATCTGAAATTGCAAACACAAATCGTAAAATAAATATAATAACATCTGTTAAAAAATTTGAAGACGTGAACGGAAACAAAACATTAGCAGAAATGCTTCAAAAAGATATATTTGCAACAAATGTATATACTTTAGGATATGAATATAATTCTTGGGCAAATTTAGATTATACAAATAAAATGATAATATTAAACTAAAATTCAAAACTAAAATAGCTAAGAATAAGAAGAAAATAGCTAATAATAAGAAGATAGCCAACAACAGAAAGAAAATAGGCAAAAAGAAAACATAAAACGAATAAAAATATTAAAAATAATTAAAAAATATAAAAAAGAACAAGATTAATTAGGAAGAATAAACACCAATAACTATGGTTAAAAAAACTAAAGAATCTTGTTTTTTTATATTTTATTACAACAATATTACATTTAATTATCATTTTAGTGACAATGTTGAATTAAAGACCTTTTTGAAATATAATGTAAGAAAAACTGGGGGTATAGATATGGAAGAAACATTTGCAGACTACATATTAAAAGAAGAAGACTGGGTTAGAAAAATGGAAATAATGTACTATTTAGAAAAAAAAGCACCAATTTTCTTTGATAAATCAGTAGTACTAAAAACAGAACTTGCAAAATTATTTATGGATAATAGTGATATAGATGTCGATAAAAATCTAGTAATTACAGCGTGTTTGTTGTGCAATTGTAAAAAGCCAGCTAGTTTTAAAGATTTAGATGAAGTGAAGTCTTATGCAAAAAATGGTGCAGATTATTTAAGAACATTAGGATTTTCGAGAAAATTTTGCAAAATATGTGAAGAAGTTAATAGATATTCGAATAGTGAACCAAGAGAAAAAGAATCAGATATATTAGAATTGGTTGACCAATTTGGAGGAATGCTTTTAGATAGACCAGAAAGAATAGGCTTTAAGCCGGATGAAGCTTTGGTACTATTAGAATATAGAAATTTAAAAGGAAGAAATAATAGATATTTAGAAAAATTTAAAAAATTCGTAAACGATATGCAGGAGGTGTATGTATAATGAGTGGACTTAACCGTAGTTTGGAATATATGGCTGGACAAATTAATATGGCAGAAGATACAAAAAAAGCAGTTATTAATGCAGCACATTCATATGAAAATATACAAAAAAGAGTAAAAGAAATTGCTGAAAAAGCAATGCAAGAAGAACAAAAACAAGAAGTTAAAGATATTCATTTAAATCCAAATGAAATAAATCATTTTGTTAATAGAGGATCAGAACCTGATAATGGAGAAGGAAGATAAAAAACACATAATAAAGGCATAAGGAGAAATAAAAAATGAACGAAGTATTTGCGGATTTACACATACACATAGGAAGAAGCGAAAGTGGTAAACCAATAAAAATAACTGCCGCAAGGTCATTAAATTTTGCAAACATAGCAAAAGAATGTAGTGATAGAAAAGGAATACAAATTTGTGGAATTATAGATTGTGCATCGCCATATGTAATAGAAGATATAGAAAACTTCTTAAAAACAGGAGAAGCTTACGAAATAGAAGATGGTGGAATTATATATAAAGATAAAGTTTGCATTTTATTAGGAAGCGAAGTAGAAACTTCAGAAGTAGGAAGAGATGGGCATCAAGGTTCAGCTCATAATGTATGTTTCTTTCCACACTTAAAAGATATAAAAGGCTTTTCAGAAGAGATGAGTCATCATATAAAAAATATTACATTAAGCACGCAAAGGTCAAATGTATCTGGATATGAATTGATAGACATAGTAGAAAAATATAATGGAATTCTAATACCAGCACACGTATTTACACCACACAAAAGCTATTATGGAAATTGCACAGATAGAATGAAAAATATATTTAAAGAAAAATTTGATAAAATATTTGCAATTGAATTAGGGCTAAGCTCAGATACATATTTAGCAGATACTATATCAGAATTAGAAACAAAAACTTTTGTAACAAACTCAGATGCACATTCACTACCTAAAATTGCAAGAGAATACAATAAGTTGTTAGTTGAAGACATATCATTTAAAGAGGTAGTAAAAGCATTAAAAAATGAAGATGGAAGAAAAGTTGTTGCAAACTATGGATTAGATCCAAAATTAGGTAAATATCATAGAACACATTGTGATAATTGCGATTCAACAATAGAAACAAAAGAGCCTGTTACTGTATGCCCTAAATGTGGTAGTGATAAAGTAACATTTGGAGTTTTCGACAGAATAGAGTTAATAAAAGATAAAAAAGAAACAAAAAGTCCTAAAAATAGACCACCATACGTATACCAAGTTCCACTTGGATTCATACCAGGTGTTGGACCAAAAGCAATTGAAAAATTATTAAATAAATTTGGAACAGAAATGACAATACTTCATAAATTATCTCAAGATGATATAGAAGCAGTAGTCGGAGAAAAAGTAGCAAACACAATAATAAGAGCAAGAAATGGTAATGTCAAAATTGAAGCCGGTGGTGGCGGAAATTATGGCAAAGTAAAATAATAAAAATGTTCTAAAACCCTCCTTTATGGAATACACATTATGTATAAACAAAAGGAGGGTTTTAATTTGAAAAAACTAGAGAAAAAAAGAAAAACAAATTCACATTTATTAGATATTGTAGTAAATCATATAAATAATAATCTAAAAATTTATTCAGCAATATCTATAATATTTCTTATAGGAATTATTATAGGTGTAATGTTTATTAATAATACAGAAGAAGAACAAAAAACAGAGATAATTACATACTTACAGAATTTTACTAATAGCTTAAATTCAGAATATAAAATAGATAATGCAAATTTATTAAAAAATTCTATTATAAATAATTTGGTATTAGTATTACTTTTATGGTTTATAGGCTCTACTGTAGTAGGAATACCAATTGTCTATATAATTATAGGAATAAGAGGATTTTTATTAGGATATACAGTTTCTTCTATAATGATAACGTATTCATTTTGGAAAGGAATCTTATTCAGTTTAAGTTCATTATTATTACAAAATATAATATTTATCCCATGTATATTTGCTTTGGCTGCTAGTGGAGTAAAACTTTACAAATCAATAATAAAAGACAAACGAAAAGAAAATATAAAGTTAGAAATATTAAGACATACTGTTTTTTCAATAGTTATTGCAGTGCTTTTAGTTACTGCGTCTTTAATAGAAGTTTATGTGTCAAGCAATTTAATTGAATTAACAGCTGGAATATATATGTAAAAATAATACTAAAGATATATCGAAAAAAGTCAAAATATTTGAAATATTTTTTAAAAAACTCTTTACAATTTCAAAGTAATTTGATATAACATATACAGTTTACGTAAGTAATATAAAAATATAGAGGAATGGGGAGCTAAAATGGAAAAACAAATTAAACTTTTTTTAGAGTTTCTTCAAAATGATAAGAAAGTATCAGACAATACATTACAATCTTATAGAAGAGACATCGTTTATTACAACAAATATTTAGAGGCAAACAAATTAAATTATGCCAAAATAAAAGAAGAAGATATAAAAGGTTATCTAGATCATTTACAAGAAGTAGGAAAAAAATCATCAACTGTATCAAGAAATTTAGCATCAATAAGATCTTTCTACCAATATTTAGTTAAAAATAAAAAAGTAAAGGTAGACCCAACAAATAATATTCAATCACCAAAAGTTGAGAAAAAAGCTCCAAGTGTTTTAACAGCACAAGAAGTAGAATTATTATTAGATCAACCAAAAGATATAGATTTAAAAGGAACTAGAGATAAAGCAATGCTAGAATTTGCATATGCTACTGGAATGAGAGTTACTGAAATAATATCTTTAGATGTTGACAATGTAAACTTAGAAGAAGGATATGTTGTATGTAGAAATGGTTCTAAAGAAAGAAACATACCTTTAGGAACAATGTCTTTAAAAGCTTTAAAAGAATATATAGATGAAGCAAGACCAGTATTAATTAGAGATGAAGAAGAAAAAGCTTTATTTGTAAACATAAATGGACAAAGATTAACAAGACAAGGTTTCTGGAAAATAGTAAAATATTACAAAGAACAAGCACACATTACAAAAGATATAACACCACATGTATTAAGACATTCATTTGCAACACACTTATTACAAAATGGAGCAGATTTAAAAGCAATACAAACAATGCTTGGACATTCTGATATATCATCTACACAAGTATATATGCAATTTCAAGATAACGGACTAAAAAATGTTTACAAAAAAGCTCATCCAAGAGCCTAATATATATATAAAAACACAATCACAAAATTAAGTGATTGTGTTTTTTCTTTAAAACTACTTGACACTTTTGAAGAATAAATATAAAATAGAAGTGTAGACTAAAAATATATTTAAAAATAAAAAATCATATATAAGATTATATGAAATGTTAAATAAAAATATATATTTATGTACATTGAAAATTAAATAAGAAAGAGGTGTAAAATTATGGATAGTATAAATATCATAATTTGTATCGCCGTATTTCTAGTCTCAGCAGTAATATTTACATTCGTAGGATTTTTTATACGAAAGAAAATTGCTGAATCTAAAATGAAAAGTGCAGAAAATGAAGCTAAAAGAATACTAGAACTAGCAGCTAAAGAAGCTGAAAACAAGAAAAAAGAAGAAATATATAAGGCTCAAGAAGAAATAATGAGTTCTAGAAAAGAATTAGACCAAGAGATTAGAGAAAGAAGAGGCGAAATTCAAAGACAAGAAAACCGTTTGATTCAAAAAGAAGAAAATCTTGAAAACAAAATGGAAAACTTAGAAAGAAAAGAAAAAGAATTACAAGACAGAATGGGAGAAAATGAAGCAAAATCTAAAGAACTTGAAGAGATGAAAGCTAAAGAAGTAGAAGAATTAGAGAAGATTTCAAGATTGTCTCAAGAAGAAGCTAAAAAACAATTGTTATCAGAAATGGAAAAACAAATAACAGTTGAAAAAGCCACTCTATTAAAAGACTTAGAGCAAAAAGCTAAAGAAACGGCAGACAAAAACGCTAAAGAAATTATAGGGTATGCTATACAAAAATGTGCAGCAGACCACACATCAGAAACTACAGTATCTATTGTATCACTTCCAAATGATGATATGAAAGGAAGAATAATAGGTAGAGAAGGTAGAAATATTAAGACATTAGAAACATTAACAGGTATTGATTTAATCATTGATGATACACCTGAAGCAGTGGTAATTTCAGGATTTGATCCATTAAGAAGAGAAATTGCAAAAATGACTCTAGAAAAATTAATTAATGATGGTAGAATTCATCCAGCTAAAATAGAAGAAATGGTTGAAAAATCAAGAGAAGAACTTGAACAATCAATCAAAGAAGAAGGCGAAAGAGCAGCTATGGAAGCTGGTGTAGTAGGACTTCATCCAGACATTATAAAATTACTAGGTAAATTAAAATACAGAACAAGCTATGGTCAAAATGTATTAAACCATTCATTAGAAGTCTCTCATTTAGCTAGAATAATGGCTGAAGAATTAGGACTAGACCCTAAACTTGCAAGAAGAGCAGGCTTACTACATGATATTGGAAAAGCTTTAGACCACGATATGGAAGGAACTCACGTTGAAATTGGTGTTGACATTCTTAGAAAATATAAAGAGAATGAAATAGTAATAAATGCTGTACAAGCTCATCATGGAGATGTAGAACCTCAAACAATAGAAGCAGTTCTTGTACAAGCAGCTGATGCAATTTCAGCATCTCGTCCAGGAGCAAGAAGAGAAACTCTAGAAGCATACATAAAGAGATTACAACAATTAGAAGAAATTGCAAACTCTTTTGAAGGAGTAGAAAAATCTTTTGCAATTCAAGCTGGTCGTGAAGTTAGAATTATTGTTAAACCTGAAAAAATATCAGATAGCGAAATGACATTAATGGCAAGAGATGTAGCTAAAAAAGTAGAAGCTGACATGGATTACCCAGGACAAATAAAAGTAAATGTAATAAGAGAAACAAGGGTAATTGACTACGCTAAATAAACAAAAAATAAAATTAAATTCCAAGTATAAAAGCTTGGAATTTTTTTGTGCTTTAAATTCTTAAAAAAAGCTTAAAATTTCCTAAAAAAGCTTTATTTTTTTTGTAGATTATAATATAATATATCATGTAAGTTTTAATGCCAAGGAGGAATAAAAATGAGTACAAATAATGGTAGAAGAAAAACTACAAAAAGGACTTCAAATAGAAGCAATGAAGAATTAGAAAAAACAAAAAAGTACAAAATTAAAAAAAGTGAAAAAAAGAATAAAAAAGGAAGAAAAAAGATTTGGAAAAAAATCCTTTTAGGATTAGTTATATTTTGCATTATAATAGCAACAATTGCAGCAGCTGTTGTAATTGGAATATTCTCTAGTGATAAATATAAAGTAACAAGAGACCAAGTTTATATAAGCAATGTAAGTTCAAATGTTGCAGATTCTGAAGGAACAACGATTGCAACATTACGTGGAGACGAAAATAGAAAATGGGTAAATATAGATGAAATGCCAGAATACTTACCTAAGCTATTTGTTGCATTAGAGGACGAGAGATTTTATTCTCATGGTGGAATTGATATAAAAAGAACAGTAGGAGCAACTTTTAGCTTTGTAGCTAAAGTAGGAAGTTCTTCTTATGGAGGAAGTACAATAACACAACAGTTAGTTAAAAACTCTTTTTCAGATGATGATAGAAGTGGATTAAGCGGTGTAAAGAGAAAAGTAAGAGAAATGGCTCGTGCTATAAATGTTGAAAAAGTTTTATCTAAAAATGAAATATTAGAAGCTTATTTAAATAAAATATTAATGGGTGGTACATATTACGGAGTAGGAGCCGGAGCAATACATTACTTTGATAAAGATGTATCTCAATTAAGTATAGCAGAATGTGCATTTTTAGTAGCAATTAACCCTTCACCAAATGCATATGACCCATTTAGCCAAGATGAAAAAGACATAGAAAAAGTTAAAAACAAAACAAAAGTAGTTCTTGCTAAATTCAAGAAAGAAGCAAAAGGTTTAGGATTTGACTTTACAGATGAATTATACGATGCAGCAGTGCAAGAAGTAGAAAATGGATTAGCATTTAAAGAAGGTGTAGTATATACAAATGCAACTTCTTATTCATACTTAACAGCAGCTGCAATAGAAGAAGTAACACAAGACTTAATGAACAAATATAATTGGACAAAAGAAAATGCTGAAACAGCAATACAAAACAACGGATATACAATATATACAACTCAAATAACATCAATACAAGAAATTATGCAAAATGAATTTGCAAAAGACAAATATATTGTATACGGAAAAGCAAAAGATAAAGACGGAAATTTAATTAATGAAGGACATACACAATCTGCGATGGTAATAATAGAGCCAACAACAGGATATGTAGTAGGATGTATGGGAGGACTTGGAACAGATTCAAATGCAGCAGGATTAAATAGAGCAACAAACAGTAATAAACAACCAGGTTCATCAATAAAACCAATAGGTGTAGTTGCACCAGGGTTAGAAAAAGGAACATTTACAGCAGCAACAGTATATGACGATGACGCAACAACATTTAAAGGAAATTATACACCTCACAATTCAGATTATGGATATGATGGATTACTTACAGTAAGACATGCAGTAGAAGTTTCTTCAAACATAGTACATGTAAAAATGATTTCAAACTTAGGACCAAGTGAATCAGCAAAATTTCTAAGAAGTATAAACTTTACAGGTCTTAGAGATGATGATATAGGACTTCCTTTAGCATTAGGAACATTAAGTGCCACTCCATTACAAATGGCAGCAGCATATGCAATGGTAGCAAATGATGGTGTTTATATAGAACCTACATTCTATACAAAAGTAGTAGATTCTGAAGGAAAAACAATATTAGAAACTACACAAGAAACAAAAAGAGTAATGAGTGTAGAAAACGCTTATGTCTTAAAAGAAATACTAACAACACCAGTAACAGGAAATGGTGGAACAGCAACAGGATGTTGGATTAAAGGAATGGAAGTAGGAGCTAAAACAGGTTCAACAGAAGGATATAAAGACAGATGGCTATGTGGTATTACACCATATTATGCAGCCGCATGTTGGTTTGGATTTGATAATGCAGAACGTCCTTCTGGAATTAGTGGAAACGGAGCAGCAAAACTTTGGGGAGAGATAATGAGAAGCGTACACCAACCTCTTGAAAGCAAAAGATTTACAAAACCAGCCGGAGTTGTTACTGCAAGAATATGTAAAGATTCTGGATGTACAGCAACAGAAAGTTGTACAAATGTAGAAGTAGAATATTTTGTAAAAGGAACAGTTCCAAAAGCTTGTGAAGGACACGTAAAATTAAACATATGTAAAGAAACAGGAAAAATAGCTAATGAATACTGTAAAGAAGTAGAAGAAAAAGCTTATACAACAAAGCCTGCAAAAGAAAATACAACAGAATGGACAACAAAAACAGATGGAAAATATGATATTCCACAAGAAGTATGTACTGTGCACAAAGCAACAGAAAAGAAAGAAGTAGAAATGCCAAATGTTATTGGTAAAAAACTTTCAGATGCTAAAAAAATATTAGAAGATAAAAAATTAAAAGTTGAAATAGTTTATGAAGAAAATACTAAAAAAGATGATGGAATAGTATTAAAACAAAGTAAAGATGAAAAGACAAAAGTAGAAGAAGGAACAACGATAACACTTACAGTAAATAAAAAGAAAAATACAGAAAAACCAAATACTAATACTATAACAAACACAATAACAAATACTGCACCAGGAAATACTACAAGTAATGAAATATAAACAAAATATAAGCGAGAATATAAATTAAGAATATAAATAATAACATAAATAAAACATTATAAGTTAAAGAAAAAACAAGCAAATAATTAGGAGTTAGAAGTTGAAAATTATCTAAATTTTTCACCTCTAACTTTTAATAAAATTAGAAAGGAGTTCAAATGGAACTAAAGTTATATAACACATTAACAAGACAAAAATCAGAATTCAAGCCATTAAAAGGAAATGAGGTTAGAATATATACTTGTGGACCTACAGTATATAGCTTTGCACATATAGGAAATTTTAGAGCTTATATATTTATGGATACACTAAGAAGAGTCTTAAAATATAATAGATATACATTAAAACATGTAATGAATATAACAGATGTAGGACATTTAGAATCAGATGCTGATGAAGGCGAAGATAAAATGGAAAAAGCTGCAAGAAAAGAAAACAAGAATCCATTAGAGATTGCAGCATATTATACTGATATATTTTTTAGAGATATGGGTAGACTAAATATAGATAAACCAGAGATTATTGCAAAAGCAACAGAACACATTCCAGAAATGCTAGAATTTGTTCAAACGCTAATAAAAAACGGCTACGCATATGAGACATCAAAAGGAATATATTTTGATATCTCAAAATTAGATAAATATCCAGTATTGTCAAACAGAAAGTTAGATGATCAAATTGCAGGAGCAAGAGTAGATGTTGATGAGGAAAAAAGAAATCCATATGATTTTGCTTTATGGATTAAAGCTCCAGAAAATCACATAATGAAATGGGAAAGCCCATGGGGATTATCTTACCCAGGATGGCATATAGAATGTTCTGCAATGGGAAGAAAATACTTAGGAGACCAATTTGATATTCATACGGGTGGAGTAGACCATATACCAACACATCATGAAAATGAAATAGCACAAAGCAAAGGTTGCACAGGAAAAATTCCAGCAAAAACATGGATGCATGTAGAATTTCTACAAGTAGATGGCGGAAAAATGTCTAAGAGCTTAGGAAACACATATACTTTAGACCAATTACAAGAAAAAGGAATAGAACCACTTGCTTATAAATTATTCTGCTATACAGCTCATTATAGAACAAAATTAAACTTCACATTTGAAACAGCACTTTCATCACAAAAAACATTAAACAGGCTACGTGAAGGATATTTAAAACATGCAGAGTCAAACGAAGACATTTCAGATGAAGTTATAGAAAAATACTTGAATAGATTCCTAGAGGCAGTAAATGATGATTTAAATATACCACTTGCAATGGGAATTGTATGGGAAGTTGTAAGAAATGATGTAAAATCTAATAAATTTGCAAAACTATTATTAGAATTCGATAAGATACTCGGACTTGATATAGAAAATTCTAAAAAATATTTAGAAGAAGAGAAGAAAGTAGAACTACCAGAAGAAATACAAAAACTATTAGAAAAAAGAAAACTAGCAAGAGAAAACAAAAATTGGACAGAATCTGACAGAATAAGAGATTTATTAAAAGAAAAAGGTTATGTAGTAAAAGACACAAAAGAAGGTCAAATAATAGAAGCGTAAAAACTTAAAAAAACAAGATTGAAACTTAAAAAGTAAGCAAAATTGAAAACTAAAAATAAACAAAGTTGAGGAGGATTAATCAATATAATAGAAAAAATAGATATATAAAATAGTTCTATAAATCCTATAAAATTGGTTATACAAGAAAAAATGAAAACAAAAGAAACTTCTTTTTTTAGAAATTTTAAAAAGAGCATATGTGATTTTGAAAAATACCCAGAAATGGCTTCAAAACCATATGCTGTAGCAATTAAATATATAATGATATTACTTTCAATATTCACTCTTATAATAACTACTGTATCAATATATAAAATTTCAAAGGAACTTAATAAAGGAATAAGTTATTTTGAAAATGAATTTCCAGATGTAAGTTACTCAGATGGAAAACTACAAGTAGCATCAGAAGAAACAATAAGAATAGAAACAAAAAATGATGCGGCTAAGTTAATTATAGTGGATACTAAAGATATATTAGAAGAAGAAATTAATGCCTACACAAAAGAAATTGAAAAGTATGACACGGGTTTAATTTTATTAAAAGATAAATTAATAATAAATATGAAAAATGGAACATTAAATTATTCATATGAAGACCTACTTAAAAACTACAATATACAAAATATGACAAAGCAAGATATGTTAAGTTATTTTAAAGGTTCTAATTTAGTAATGATATATTTAGGTATGTGTATAATCAACTATATATATTTATTTATAGTATATTTTGCAAATGTTTTAATTGATGCATTAATGTTGGCAGTAATGGGATACATTACATCATTATTATTACGTTTAAGACTTAGATTTAGTGCATTATTTAAAGTAGGAATATATTCATTAACACTTCCAATAGTATTAAATTTAATATATATTCTAGTACAAGCCTTTACAGGATTTACAATAAAATACTTTGAAATAATGTATATAGCAATTGCGTATATTTATGTTGTCACAACTATATTAATGATTAAATCTGATTTAATAAAAAAAGGTGAAGAACTTGCTAAAATATTAGAAGAACAAGAAAAAGTAAAAGAAGAATTACAAAGACAAGAAGAGGAAAAGAGACGTCAAAGAGAAAAAGAAGAGCAAGAAAGAAAAGAAAAAAAGCAACAAGAAAAGGGAAAGAAAAAGCAACAAGAAAATAAAGAGGACAACGAAGATAAAGGTATTGGAGAAGAACCTCAAGGAGAAAATGCATAGTACTTGAAAGGAATGAAAAAAATGGAAGATAACAAAAAAGAAAGAAACAAAGATAAACAATATAAGATACTTGCTATAATAGCAAGTATTATAATAATTGTAACAACAGCACTTACAATGTATTTTGTAAATACAAACAAAAACGGCGAAGATAACAAACTTGCATACACAGACTTAATCAAAAAAATGACAGACGGAGATATAGAAAAAGTTGAAATGACTGTTGGAAGTACAAGTGTAAAAGTTAAAGTAAAGGGAATAGAAGAAGAAAAAACTTCAATAGTTCCAAATACACAAGCTTTTATAGAACTTGTTCAAGAAAAAGTTGCAGAAGGAAATGATTTAGAACTTATACAAAAACCACAAAATTCATTAATAAAAATATCTGAAACTATTCTTTCATTATTACCAACTATTATAATTGTTGTGCTATTTATAATGATATTTAAAATGCAAGGACTTGGAGAAAAAGGAAAACTATATGATGCAGAAACATCAAAAGAAAAAATAAAATTTGATGATGTAGCAGGATTAGACGAAGAAAAACAAGAAATGATAGAGATTGTTCAATTTCTTAAAGAACCAGAAAAATTCACAAAAATGGGAGCAAAAGTTCCTAGAGGAGTACTTCTTTATGGAAAACCAGGTACAGGTAAAACTCTAATAGCAAAAGCAATAGCAGGAGAAGCAAATGTACCATTTATATCAATGAGTGGATCTGAATTTATAGAAATGTTTGCAGGTCTTGGAGCTTCAAGAGTTAGAAAATTATTCGAAAAAGCAAGAAAAGTAGCGCCTTGTATAGTATTTATAGATGAAATAGATGCAATAGGTTCAAGAAGAGCAAATGGAAATGGAGCAGAATCTGAAAATAATCAAACTTTAAACCAATTATTAGTTGAAATGGATGGATTTGATACAGAAGAAACTATAATAGTTTTAGCTGCAACAAATAGACCAGAAATGTTAGATAAAGCACTTCTAAGACCAGGAAGATTTGACAGACAAATAACAATAAATATTCCAGATAAACGTGGAAGAGAAGAAATATTAAAAATTCATAGCAAAAATAAAAAATTAGCAGAAAACGTAAACTTAGCAACAATAGCAGAAGACACAGCAGGATTAACAGGTGCAGAACTTGCAAATATTTTAAATGAAGCTGCAATTCTAGCTACAGTTAATAAGCATGACGTAATAGAACAAGACGATATAGAAGAAGCATTTAAAAAGGTAACAATAGGGCTTCAAAAAACAAGTAGAGTATATTCAGATAAAGATAAAAGATTAACAGCATACCATGAAGCAGGACATGCAGTAGTAAGCAGATATCTAGAAACACAAGAACCTGTAAAAGAAATATCTATTATACCAAGAGGTATGGCTGGTGGCTATACAATGAATAAAACAAACGAAGATAAAAACTATATTTCTAGAACAGAAATGGAAGAAAGACTTATTGTATTAATGGCAGGTCGTGCAGCAGAAAAAATAGTAATAAATGATATCTCAACAGGTGCAAGCAACGATTTTGAAGTAGCAACTAAAATTGCAAAAGACATGGTTACAATATATGGAATGAGCGACGTAGTTGGAACTATTTCAATAAATCCAGAAAGAGATCCATATGAATTACAATTGCTTGGAGATAAATATGCAGATGCAATAGGTGCAGAAGTAAAGATATTATTAGATAATGCTTATTTAAGAGCACAAAGCTTAATTTCAAGTCATATGGACAAACTTCATGAAGTAGCACAAACTTTATTAAAAAATGAAATAATAACAGAAGACGAATTTGAAGAAATATTTAAGTAAAATGAAAACTGAAAGAGTGAAATAGCATAAAAGAAAAAGTAGAAGTAGCAATTATTTTGCTACTTCTGCTTTTTATCTATAATCCTACCATTTAAATAAGATAATATACCACTTGATGAAATAAAATTAAATTTCAAACTGTAACTATCAAGTAGTTGAGTCTTTTCATTAAACTTTTTATTTATTTCATTTTTTCCATATTTTCCATCTCCAATAATAGGAAAGCCTATATGAGCAAGATGAGCTCTAATTTGATGTGTTCTACCAGTTTCTAAATTAACATCTAAAACAGATATATTTTGTTTTTTATTTTCTTCAATAACTTTATAAGAAGTAATAATTTTTTGATAGCCCTTTTTAGGCTCATCTGAAATATAGACTAAAGACTTTTTACTATCTTTAAATAGAAAAGCTTCAAGTCTAGATTTTTTTACTCTTGGTATACCATAAACAGTAGCTTTATAATGTTTTTCAATTTCATGTTTCTTAAATTTATCTAAAAGGATATTTAAAGATTCTTCATTTTTAGCAAATAAAACTAGACCAGTTGTATTTCTATCAAGTCTATGGCAAGGTTTAACAAAAGTAGAATTATATTTTTCATTCATATATTTCTCACAAAGAGAAGTAAGAGAGTTATCCCCAACAACCTCAAGATTTGTAGGCTTATCAACTACTAAAATATTATCATCTTCATAAACAATTTCAAGACACTTAACTGACTTAGTTTGTTCAAATAGAAATTCATCGCTAATAAAAACTTTAATTTCATCTCCAGTATGAACTTCAACATTGTCCGAAATTCTAATGTTATTAATCCTAATATCCTTTTTTCTAAGAGCCTTATATAAAGTGTTTTGGCTAAGATTAGGAAATTGACTTAAAATATAAGTACATATTTTTTTATCATTATATTTACTTTCTACATTTAAAATTTGCATAAGTTTCTCCTTTAATTCAATACATTAATTATAAAATATTTATAATTAAAATGCAATTAAAAAAGCCTATTTTTAAAGCTTTATCTAAAATTATCTAAATAAATAACAAAAAAAGTCAATTAATTTTATAATTTAAGAAAAATCAATTGCAATTTTAAAATATATATGGTAAAATACTCCTTGTTAAGAAAAAGAACTAAGGAGAGTGTATAAAAATGATAATTTTGAGAAACATAATATTAGTAATATATTTATTAGTTTGTATAGCTTTAATAGTAGTAGCAACATTACAAACTAAAGATAGTCAAGGTGCATCTGGAACAATTACAGGCTCAACAACAAACAACTTCTATGAAAAAAATAAAGGAAAAACAAGAGAAGGAAAGTTAAAAAAATTAACTATTATCTTAGGAGTTACATTTGTAGTTTTAGCTGTTGTATTAGGAATTTTATTTGTAATTTAATTAGATTATTAAGGATGTAGTTTTATACTACATCTTTTATCATATTGGAGGAATTATGGAAGAAAAACAAAAATTAATTTTAGATTTAATGTCAGAAGAAAGCTATGTACCAATGAAAGCAAAAGAAATAGCTTCTATTATGTGTGTTCCTAAAACTGAGTATCAAGACTTTATGAAAGTATTACAAAGTTTAGAAGATGACTATAAAATTCAAAAAAATAGAAAATCTAAATATAGACTAATAGATAACAATAAATATATAACAGGTATATTTAGAGCAAATGAAAAAGGCTTTGGTTTTGTAAAAATAGAAGGACAAGACAATGAAGTTTATATCTCAAAAAATAATACCAAGACAGCTTTAAATGGCGATAAAGTTTTAATAGAATTATTAGAAGACACAGAAGGTGCAAATAGAGAAGGAAAGATAGTAAAAGTATTAACAAGAGAAGTAGATACTGTAGTTGGGGTATTTACAAATTGTAGAAATTACGGCTTTGTAGTTCCAGATGATAGAAAACTTGGAACAGATATATTTATTTCAAAGAAAAATTTTGGAAAAGCAAAAAATGATAGTAAAGTATTAGTTAAGATTACAAAATATCCAGAAAAAGGAAAAAATGCCGAGGGAGAAATAATAGAAGTAATTGGAAATGTTAATGAAGCAGGTGTAGACATGCTTTCATTAATAAAAGAATACAAACTTCCATATGAATTTCCAGAAAAAGTAGTAGAAGAAGCAAACAAATTTAAGGAAGAAGATATTCAAAAAGAATTAAAAGGAAGACTAGACTTACGTTCAGAAGAAATATTTACAATAGATGGGGAAGATGCAAAAGACTTAGATGACGCCGTAAATGTAAAAAAGCTAGAAAATGGTAACTATGAGCTTGGAGTTCACATAGCAGATGTAAGCAATTATGTAAGAGAAAACTCATTATTAGACAAAGAAGCTATAACAAGAGGAACAAGTATATATATGCTAGATAGAGTAATTCCAATGCTTCCAAGAGAACTTTCTAATGGATTGTGTAGTTTAAATCAAAAAACAGATAGATTAACTCTTTCTGTAATAATGGAAATAAATAAAGATGGGGAAGTGGTTTCTTCTGAAATAAAGAAAAGCGTAGTCAATGTTACTAGAAGAATGAGTTATAATGAAGTTGCTACAATTCTAAAATACGTTAATAATGAACAAAAAGAAGACGAGAAAATTAAAAACGTAGAAGAAGCTAAAAAGAAAATAGAGAGCTTAGAAAAAGAACTAGCATTAATTAAAGAATGTAAACCATATTTTGAACATTTTAAAAATATGGAAGAATTAGCAAAAATATTAAAAGCAAGAAGGGAAAAACAAGGTAGCTTAAATTTAGAAATACCGGAAACAAAAATTATTCTAGATAAAGATGGATATGCAGTAGATGTAAAAAAATATGAGTTAACTTTTGCAAATGAAATAATAGAGCAATTTATGCTAACAGCAAATGAAACAGTAGCAGAAACTTTTTATTGGTTAGAAGCACCTTTCATATACAGAGTTCATGAAGAACCAGATGAGGATAAAATTCTAGAGCTTAATAAATTCTTATACAATATAGGTTATAAAATAAAAGCAAGTAAGGATAATATTCATCCTAAAGCATTTGCAGAAGTACTAGATGCTATAAAAGGAAAAGAAGAGGAAAGAGTAATATCTACATTAATATTAAGAACATTAAAAGTGGCAAGGTATGAGAGTGAAAATAAAGGACATTTTGGTATTGCAAGTAAATATTATTGTCACTTTACATCACCAATACGTAGATATCCTGACCTTTTCATACACAGGGTAATCTCAACATATATAAAAGATAATTATAATGTAGATGAAGAAACTTTAAATAAATTAAGTGTACAAGCAACAAACTATGCAGAGTCATCATCAGAAAGAGAAAAAATAGCACAGAAAGTAGAAAGAGATAGCATAGATATTAAGAAAGCAGAATTTATGCAAGATAAAATTGGTGAAGAATATGAAGGGATTGTATCTTCTATTACTTCTTTTGGAATGTTTGTAGAATTGGAGAGTACAGTAGAAGGATTAATACGATTTGAGGACTTAGGAGACGAATACTTTATTTATGACGAAAATAGAAAAACTTTAACAGGTGAAAGAACAAAGAAAAACTATAAAATAGGCGATAAAGTAAAAATAAGAGTAAAAAAAGCCAATAAAATACTAAGACAAATAGACTTTGAAATTGTAGAAGATTCCATAAATGATTCTGAAAATAGTTCTAAAAATAATTCTAAAAATAATTCTAAACATAAAGAAGATAAATAAAAGAAAAAATAATGATTAAGAACAAATATTGAATAAATATGCCACTATATTAAATATTGCAGAACATTTAATATAGTGGCTATTTTTTAAATTAATCATTCATATGTCTTCTAATGTATAAATCAGAATCTCTTTTCTTTAAATCTTCACGTTTATCATAAAGTTTTTTACCTTTTCCAACACCAAGTTCAACTTTAACAAAAGAACCGCTAAAATATAGACTTATAGGAACTAAAGTATAACCTTTTTGCTGTATTTGTCCAACAAGCTTTCTAATTTCATTTTTATTCAATAATAATTTTCTATCTCTCAAAGGATCTTTATTGAAAATATTTCCCTTTTCATATGGGCTGATATGCATAGAATGAATATACACTTCACCATTACTAATAGAAGCGTAACTATCTTTTAAATTGACCTTTCCGCTTCTAATCGATTTTATTTCTGTACCACTTAAAACAATTCCCGCTTCAATAGTATAATCAATATCATAATTGTGTCTAGCAGTAGGATTTTTAGCAATTAACTTTGTCATACACACATACCTCTCAAAATTAAATATCTAATATTATAGCATAGAAAAGTAAATAATAAAAGTTAGAAACGAAAATTTCTAACTTTTAGAATAAAAATTCTTATAAAAAGGACAACTTAAACTAAATATTTAAAATTTAATATTAATAATTATTGTCATGATAAGAATCATTATCAAATTGTCTTGCATACATCCAAACAAGAGCAATAATTGCTATACCAACTACAGCCATTATAATCCAGGTCCATGCAGTAGAATTAATACCAAGAAGAGTATTATTGTTTGCAGGTGCAGATGTTCTAGTTGCCGTATAATTATTGTTATGAGTTGTAGTTTTAGCAGAATTATTTCCATCCATATTAGTTGCATTCTCCATTACATTTTCACCAGCATTTGTAACAGTTCTAATTCCTTGTGCAACGCCATGACCTGCATCTTCAACAACATTTTCTGCGCCACCAACTACATTTCTAATATCTTGTACAGCTTTTGGTTCATTTGCTGCAAAAGAATAAGAAAAAGAGAACACGAACATAGCAATAGCAAGTAATGTTATATAAAGTACTTTTTTCATAACTAACCTCCTTATAAAATTTTAAAGTAAAAAAGTTTTGCTCAATATTAGTATCTAAAATTATGAACAAAATATTCGACCAAATAATTACAATTAAATTACAATTATAAAAAAAGAATAATTAGAGATAATATTATAAATATTAAAGAATAACCAAAAATAATATTATAAGTATTGTTGTAGAAAAACAAAATAACACAAAAATCATTTAATACTTTACAATTTGTAATATTTAATTAAAAAATAAAAATGCTCTGAAATTTGTTTTCAAAGCATTTAAGAATATATTTATAAAAATTATGAAAATAATCTAATTAAAATTGCAATTGCAAGAAGTATAATAACAACTCCAACAACAATTAATAAGATATTTAGAATATTTGTAAGTCCTAAGCCATCATCAGAAGAATTTTGGTTTACACTACTAATTGTTGTAGCAGCATCTGAAATTTCTGGAGTGCTAGCTGCACTAAAATTTGATCTTAAAGTATTAGTACTTATATTACTACCAGAAGTCATAGTGTTTTCTCGTGATACAATACTATCATCTATTGTAGAATTCATATTAATATTAGTAGCATATGAAAAGCTGCTAATAAATAATAAAATAAATAATATTAAAAAAACGATTTTTATTTTTTTTGTCATAATTAAAATTCCTTCTTTCCTAAAAAGATTTATCACTTGTATGATATATATAATACACAATAGAAAAGTAAAAGTCAAGCAAAGATATTGCCAATTTTTGAATTTAAATATATAATATATATGCATTAAAAAATAGAAAAAAGTTAGAATATAAGGCATTTTAACTTTTTTATATAAAAATGAAAAAATAAAAAATAAAGGTGAAATAAAATGGAAAGACTAGATAAAATAATTGCATCACAAGGAAAATATTCAAGAAAAGAAGTAAAAAAGTTAGTACAAGCTAAAAAAGTTGAAATAGACGGAATTGTTGCCAAAAATTCAGACATGAAGATAGATGAAAAAAGTGCAATAATAAAAATAGATGGAAAAGAGCTAGAAATAAAAAAATACATATATTTAATATTAAATAAACCACAAGGATATGTTTCTGCAACAGAAGATAAAAATGACAAAACAGTTTTAGAATTAGTTCCAGAAGAATATCAAAATAGAGGCTTATTTCCAGCTGGTAGACTAGACAAAGACACAACAGGTTTAATGATATTAACAAATGACGGAAAATTTGCACACAATATACTAGCACCTAAAAAGCATGTAAAAAAATGCTATGAAGTTGAAATAGATATACCAGTTACAGAAGAAATGGTAGAAAAATTTGCAAATGGAATAAAATTAAACGATGGAGAATGCAAAACAAGCAAACTTATCATAACAGGAGAAAATACAGCAATAGTTGAATTAACAGAAGGTAGATATCATCAAATTAAGCGTATGTTTGGATGTTGTAAAGCAAAGGTTATAAAGTTAAATCGTATATCAATGGGCAATTTAAAATTACCAGAAGATTTAAAACAAGGAAAATGCAGAGAACTAACAGAAGAAGAATTAAAGAAGACTTTTGAAATAGCGTAAAGGACAAAATGCATAGCTCTAATGTCCTTTGAAAAGGAGGAAAAATGTTTAAACTACATTCAGAATATAAGCCAACAGGTGACCAACCACAAGCAATAGAATACTTATCAAAAGGAATAGAAGAAGGCAAGAAATTCCAGACACTTCTAGGTGTTACTGGTTCGGGAAAAACCTTTACTATGGCAAATATAATTGAAAAAGTTCAAAAGCCCACACTTGTTTTAGCACATAATAAAACACTAGCAGGACAATTATATTCAGAATTTAAAGAATTTTTTCCAGAAAATAATGTTGAGTATTTTGTTTCTTATTATGATTATTATCAACCAGAAGCATATATACCACAGTCAGATACATATATAGAAAAAGACTCTTCAGTAAATGATGAAATAGATAAACTTCGCCATAGTGCTACCGCTTCTTTATTTGAAACAAAAGATACAATAATCGTAGCATCTGTTTCATGTATATATGGTTTAGGAGACCCAATAGATTATGAAAATATGGCAGTGTCATTAAGACCAGGAATGCAGATAGAAAGAGACAAAGTGCTTAAAAAATTAGTTAATATGCAATATACAAGAAATGAATTAGATTTTAAAAGAGGTACTTTTAGAGCTAAGGGAGATATCGTAGAAATATATCCATCAGACGAAAGTGAGACAGCAATAAGAGTAGAATTTTGGGGAGATGAAATAGAAAAAATCTCTGAAATAAACCCTCTTACTGGTAAAGCTCAGGCTACAAGAAGCCATATTTTAATATTTCCAAATTCACACTATGTTACAACTTCAGAAAAAATGGAAAGAGCATTGGAAACAATAGAAAAAGAAAAAGAAGAAAGAGTAGACTATTTCAAATCTATTGGAAAATTAATAGAAGCACAAAGAATAGAAGAGAGAACAAATTTTGACATGGAAATGATGAAAGAAACTGGATTTTGCCAAGGAATTGAAAACTACTCAAGACACATAAGTGGTAGAGAACCAGGAAGTCCTCCATTCACATTATTTGATTATTTTCCAAAAGATTTTTTATTACTAATAGACGAATCACATGCTACAATACCACAAGTACGAGCAATGTATAATGGAGATAGAGCAAGAAAAGAATCATTAGTAAATTATGGATTCAGACTTCCATCAGCTTTTGATAATAGACCTTTAAAATTTGAAGAATTCGAACAAAGAATAAATCAATGTATATTTGTTAGTGCAACACCTGCAGATTATGAAAAAGAGCATTCTAAAGAAAATGTTGTAGAACAAATAATCCGTCCTACAGGACTTTTAGATCCTAAGATAGAAGTAAAACCAGTTGCAAATCAGATAGATGACTTAATAGAGCAAATTAGACAAAGAGTTGAAGTAGGAGATAGAGTGTTAGTTACTACACTTACCAAAAAAATGGCAGAAGACCTAACAGACTATTTAGCAGGAATTGATATTAAAGTAAGATATATGCATTCAGACATTAAAGCTCTAGAAAGAATGGAAATAATAAGAGACTTAAGACTTGGAGAGTTTGACGTTTTAGTTGGTATAAATCTTCTAAGAGAAGGTTTAGATATCCCAGAAGTATCTTTAGTTGCAATACTAGATGCAGATAAAGAGGGCTTCTTACGTTCAGAACGTTCTTTAATACAAACAATTGGACGTGCTGCAAGAAATACTGAAGGCAAAGTAATAATGTATGCAGATGAGCTTACAGAAAGTATGGAAAAGGCAATTAGTGAGACAAACAGAAGAAGAAAAATACAAGAAGAATATAATAGAGCCCATGGAATTGTTCCACAAACAATAAAAAAATCTATAAGAGATACAATAAAAGCAAGTATTGTTGCAGAGGCACAAGAAGAATATCATCTTGACAAAGAAGCGGATATAGAAGAAATAATAGATAAATTAACAGACGAAATGTTAAAATATGCTTCACAAATGGAATTCGAGAAAGCAGCAGAATTAAGAGACAAAATAAAAGAACTACAACCAAATTAACCGGCACTATTTGGGTCAGGGCGATTTAGTTCCGCTACTATAAAAATAGAAAGTTGGAAACGAAAATTAAAGTGACCAACTTTTTATTTTTTCATACTATATAATAGGTGATTTTATGAAGTTATTTAAAGAGTTGTATGAAGATGCCAAAAATATAAAAAAAAAAGACCCCGCTTCTAGGAATATATTAGAAGTAATAATTCTATATCCTGGTTTTCATATATTAGTATTTCATAGAGTATCAAACTTTTTATACAGACATAAATTAAAATTTTTAGCAAGATTAAATTCGCAAATAGGAAGATTTTTTACAGGAATAGAAATACATCCAGGAGCAAAAATTGGAAGAAGACTATTTATAGATCATGGTATGGGGATTGTAATAGGAGAAACTACAACAATAGGAAATGATTGTACGATTTACCATAATGTTACTTTAGGCGGAACAGGAAAAGATAAATATAAAAGACATCCTGATTTAGGAAATAATGTAATGGTTGGTTGTGGAGCAAAAGTATTACGGTCCAATAAAAATAGGAAACAATGTAAAAATAGGAGCAAATGCGGTAATTCTAAAAAATGTAGAAAACAATGTAACAGTTGTTGGAATGCCAGGAAGAGTAGTAAAAAGAATATAAAAAATAAAAAAAGCCTATCAAAAAACGATAGGCTTAAAACTACTTTCTCTCTATAAAGAGAAAATGTTACTTCTTGCTAACAACGCAAGAGAAACGTTTGTCATCTGAAGATGCCAAAGTCCTAGGACCTTTTTGAATCACTAAGGAAGTGTAATCCCGAGTGATCTTTCTTATTTCACTACTATACAAATCAATAGTGAAAAAAGGAGCCGAGGAACTTAGAAATTCTTCTAACTTTTTGTGGATGTACTGACCTCTTGTAATGTAATGCATAGAAAAACCTCCTTTAAGTAGTTTTATAAAATTGTTATTCAAACATTATAACATAAAGTTAAGAATATGTAAACTTTAAAAAATATTTTTTTTAAAGCGTAAAAATTTCAATATAAAAACAATAAAGAAATATTAAACACTGAGATTTAATACTTCTTTATTAGTTAATTAGAAAATCCAAGGTGCCGAAGGTTGATTCTTCATAGAGAGAATCCATAACTTTTGTGCAAAAGAATATTTTGAATCATTTTCATCTAAAGATTTCACATCTTTGCACTCAACTCTGGCTTCTTTCCAAGAAATCCGGTGAACTCTCGGAAAATAGTTGAACTCTTTTAAATCTGTGACTTCAAGGCCATTTTGCCTAAGCTCATTAGCTTTAATTTTACCAATTTTTAAATAGGCTGTAAATAAACCAAAATTAGCTTCAGATTCCAATTTTTCTTCTACAGTTGCAATGCTCATCATAAGTTGTCCTCCTTTTATAGAATATCAGTACAAATTAAACAAAATTATACTACTTTTAACAAATTTATGCATAAAGTATATCATAAAATAACCAATATGTAAACTAATATTTTATTATTTTATAACAAACTCTTGTTTTTATAAAATAAATATAGTATAATGATAAAGATTTAAAACATAAAGTATATAAATAAATTTTGAAAGGACATACTAATTATATGTTTATTTATAGGGGGCTAAAAAATGAATGATAAAATAGTAATAAAAGGAGCAAAAGTACACAATTTAAAAGATATAAACTTAGAAATACCAAGAGACAAATTGGTTGTTATAACAGGACTTTCGGGTTCTGGAAAATCATCTTTGGCATTTGACACTTTATATGCAGAAGGTCAAAGAAGATATGTTGAAAGCTTATCTAGCTATGCAAGGCAATTCTTAGGGTTAATGGAAAAGCCAGAAGTTGAATCAATAGATGGACTTTCACCTGCAATTTCAATAGACCAAAAAACTACATCTAAAAATCCTCGTTCAACAGTTGGAACAGTTACAGAAATATACGATTATATTCGTCTTTTATATGCAAGAATTGGTGTGCCATATTGTCCAAATTGTGGCAAAAAAATAGAAAAACAAACAGTAGACCAAGTAGTTGACACTATTATGAGTTGGAAGGAAGGAACAAAAATTCAAGTACTTTCTCCAGTTGTAAGAGATAGAAAAGGAGAATTTGTTAAACAATTAGAAGGATATCAAAAAGAAGGTTTTGTACGTGCTAGAATAGATGGTGAAATGGTAGAACTTTCAGATGACATAGATATAGATAAAAAGAAAAGACATGTTATAGAACTTGTAATAGATAGATTAGTTGTTAAAGAAGACATAAGAGCAAGACTTACAGAAGATATTGAAATTGCTTTTAAATATGCAAATAATTTAGCTATGGTACAAGATGTTACAAACGATAAAGAGGTCTTATTTAGTGGAAATTATGCATGTCCAGATTGTGGAATAAGTATTGGAGAATTATCTCCAAGAATGTTCTCATTTAACAATCCATTTGGAGCATGTCCTACTTGTAGTGGTATAGGATATTTAATGAAAATGGATGAAGATTTAATAATACCAGACAGAAATAAAACTTTATATGATGGAGTAAAAGCTTTTGGTGCAAGTACTATGAAAAAAGGTGACACTATGGCAAAAATGTATTTCGAAAGTATCGCAAAACATTATGGAGTAAAGATTAAAGATGTTCCAATAAAAAAATTGCCACGTGAATTTCTAGATAAAATTTTATATGGTACAAGAGATGAAGAAATAGACTTCGAATATACTTCATTTGCAGGAACAAGAAAATATAAGGCTCCATTTGAAGGTGTAATACCTACACTAGAAAGAAGACATAGTGAAACTAAGTCGCAAAGTATGAGAGATTTTTACGAACTATATATGAGTGATAGTGATTGCCCTACTTGCAAAGGAGCTAGACTTAGTAAAAACAGTTTATCTGTAAAAGTAGGAGAAAAAAATATAAATGAACTTACAGATATGTCAGTAGACAAAATAAAAGAATATTTAAATTCATTAGAATTAAGTAAAAAGGATGCAATGATTGCAGACCAAATATTAAAAGAACTAAATAAAAGATTACAATTTTTAATGGATGTTGGACTTGAATATTTAACTCTATCAAGAGCAGCGGGAACACTTTCAGGAGGAGAAGCACAAAGAATACGTCTTGCAACTCAAATTGGTTCTGGTTTAACAGGAGTACTATATATATTAGACGAGCCAAGTATAGGACTTCATCAAAGAGATAATGATAAATTAATTGCTACATTAAAAAAATTAAGAGATTTAGGTAATTCAGTCTTAGTAGTAGAACATGATGAAGATACAATGTATGCAGCAGACCAAATAATAGATATAGGTCCGGGTGCAGGTGTACATGGTGGTAGAGTTATGGCACAAGGAACAGCTGATGAAATTAAGTTAGTAGAAGGCTCTGTTACAGGAGATTACTTAAGCGGAAGAAAACAAATAAAAGTACCAAAAACAAGAAGAAAATCAAATGGAAGAGCAATAGAAGTAAAAGGAGCAACACAAAATAATCTAAAAAATATAAATGTTAAATTTCCACTAGGTCAATTTATATGCGTAACAGGTGTTTCAGGCTCTGGAAAGAGTACTCTTGTAAATGAAATATTATACAAAACAATTGCAAGAGACTTAAATGGTTCAAATGAAAAACCAGGTAAATGCAAAGAAGTAAAGGGATTAGAAAATATAGACAAAATAATTAATATAGATCAATCTCCAATAGGAAGAACACCACGTTCTAACCCAGCAACATATACGGGAGTATTTGACCATATTCGTGACTTATTTGCAGGAACAAATGAAGCAAAAATGCGTGGATATGATAAAGGAAGATTTAGCTTTAACGTAGCAGGCGGAAGATGCGAAGCTTGTAATGGAGATGGAATTCTAAAAATAGAAATGCACTTTTTACCAGATGTATATGTGCCTTGTGAAGTATGTCATGGAAAAAGATACAATAAAGAAATTTTAGAGGTAAAATATAAAGAAAAAACAATATCAGATGTTTTAGATATGACAGTAGAAGAAGCACTAGAATTCTTTAAGAATTTGCCAAAAATAAAAAATAAAATACAAACATTATATGATGTAGGAC